>CAYOVS010000076.1:0-7909 GCA_964407445.1 uncultured Peptococcaceae bacterium | reverse complement strand
GTCCTGCCGCTAAAGCCGTCTTGGGAGTGACCACCATGGTTTTGCCCCCGTCCTGGCTTTCCAGCCGATATTCGGTTTGGGGCGAAATGGCCAGCGCTTCCCGAACCAGCTCCTGGGTTAAAGGCTGCTGGGCGGTGATGACAAAGCTTTCTGTTGCCGCAGAGGCGTTGTCTTGCACCGCAGCGATTTGTACCGGGCCGCTAAAGCTTTCCGGCAAGCTCTCTAAGCCGGATAAAAGCCCATAGACCAGCAAAAATACTGCTGCCGCTGCTGCAAACGAGCCTGCCCAGGCCCAGCCGTGGCGACGTTTGCCGCTGCCGCTGCCCTGCTTTTGCCGCCGGGGCTGCTTGCGCCTTGGCTGCCGCCCCATGGTCTGATCGGTTGCCTTGGCGGCAGGCGTCGCCGCAGTTGCGGCGTCGGCTGGGTTTGTTGTCCCGTTGGCGATGGGTATCGCTGGGGCGGCAAGGGCTGCTTGCTCCTCGGGGAGCAGGTCGCCCTGCATATTGGTTAGCTCGGTCAAGGTTTCCACGTCACAAAGCGACGCTTCCGTCCTTTCTGCAAGAAAGGCGGAGCGCCGCAGTTCGTGTTCAAACCAGGTTGGCGCCGCTAAAGCGGCGATTTCCCCTTTGGCCGAGCGAAAATGCTCGTTGAGCATTTGCTCGAAATTTTGTGCGTTCATAGAGCTTACGCTCCTTTCATTGCTGCCTGATCTTTCTCGATCCCGTCGGGGAGCAGAATGGAACGCAATTCGCCGATGGCCCGGTGCAGCCGGGATTTCACGGTACCTTCGGGAATATTCAGCACCGCGGCAATCTCAGCATACTCGTAGTTGAGATAGTAGCGAAGCAGCAACGGTTCCCGGTAATGGGAGGGCAGCGCAGTGATGGCTTCCCGTACCGCCATCTGGTCGGCGTGGCTTACGCCCCCCTGAGGGGCGGCGGCCAGCTCCAGCGGCGCCTCTACCGGTATTTCCCGCCGCTTTTTTTCCTTAAGGCGGCTTTTGCAAATATTGACCAGCACCCGTTTGCTCCAGGCAGGAAAAGCTGCTTCCTCCCGGATGCCAGCGCTTTTCTCGATAATCACCACCGCCAGTTGAGAGATGACGTCCATACTGTCGGCCTCATTGCCCATAAAGGAATAGGCCAGACGATAATATTGGTTGCGGTTGGTAGTGACATAATCAAGAAAACGGTCGCATTGCTCTTGATTTTGCGTTCTCATGAGAACCTCCTTACAGGCTCCTATATACAAGATGATACAGCAACGAGTTTGTTCCCCGGTTGTGTAAAATTTCTTAAGAAAATCTTAAGAATATCCAGAATTTCTCCTGAATTGTTTATGGCAGCAGATAGTAGCGTCCGCCGCTGTAGCGTTGATTGTCCAGGTAGGTGATGGTGATATAGCGGTTGTAGTTCACGTCCATAAAGCTGTTATAGTAGGACGCGTCGCAGGGGATGGATTGTGCTAAAATCTGGGCAATTTCTTCAGACGTATGATAGGTCACATCTGTTCCCTCGCCGTTTTTTGTTTCATAGGTGCTAACGGTGATTTTACTGATTACCTCCGGCGTATCCTGCAAGCCCATTTTGTCAAAGCCCAGCTGCTCCAAATCGGCCAGCGTATCGGTGAAATCGGCAAAGAGGGGGTAGCAAAAGTGCAGCGCAACGGCAGTATTGATGTCCTTGACCGTCTGTTGGCCCGGGTCTTGCTGATAAACGCGAAAGCTGAGGGTGCCGATGGGGGCGTTTTGCCGCAGATAGGCCGGGTTTAGACCGGTCAGCTCCCGCTGATAATCGGCTAGCAGCTGTTGCAGCTTTTCTCCCTGCAAGGTTAGATAGGGATTGTTTTGGTAGCTGTATTTATTGTATCTGCCATAATCCGTAAAAGAGGTGGGTGTTTCCAGACGAATATTTGCCGCAGGGTAGGAAAACAGGCTGTATTGCGCTTTTTGAAACATTGGATTGCCATAAATGGCGTCCAATTCCTGGCTGATGTCTTTCAGCTTTACCGGTGCGGTTTGATATTGGCGGGCTACCCGGCTGCCATCGGTCAGGGTGTATACCACATAGCAATCGGTTTTGTTGCGCTGGTCTTCGGCAGTGGGCGTGTCCGCCACCGTGTCCATAACGGAATCATCCGCCGGTTGCAGGATCCCCAACAAAGAGCTGTAGGAGCTGGTTTGCGTATGCAGTTTGCTTTCCTCCATCAGCTTGGAGACGATGGACAAGGCGGCTTCGATCCCGGCTTGATCCACAATGGGGCCCTGTTCCAGTTGAGATATGGCATCCGGCTGTAGCTGTTTTTGCTGAGTTCTCTCATAGGCATTGACCGGGTATACATCGTATACATAGCTGTTGACGCCAGGTAGACGTATATTGATCTGGGCGATATCCACCGCCCGGGGCAAATAGCTGTTGAAGCCGGTTACATCCTGCATATTGACAAAAACTACGGCCAGCAGCAATGCTACAAAAATGGCCAGACCGCCCAGATTCTTTTTAAAGGCGCGAAAATCCGCATGGAAAATGATCTCGCCGATCTGACAGGTGAGCACTGCGCCCATTAGTATGCCAAAGATCAGCCAGGCATAGCTGGGGCTGCTCAGACTGTTGTCGCCGATCTCGTGGAACAGCAGCGCCAGCCCGGCGGCAACCCACAGGGCTACCGGGTATTTGATCCAGGGGGAAGCCTTGGGATAAGCCATGGCGTGTCCCGCACCCTCCGAGGGGCGCGCCCGGTGCAGCAGCCAGGCCAGCACCGCCAAAAGCAGCCCTGCCCCGGCCACCAGGGCAAAAGCCAGCGTATCCATAGGTTGATACCGGGTGACCGCCGCAATATAGCGGGTGAAGGGGCTGCCCCAGGTAACCCAGGCCTCCCAAGGGTACAGCGCCCCGTAATAGCTGGGATAAAAGGATTCCAGCAGGCCCCGAAGCATTGCCGTAAAGCTGGGCGCCGCCCCCAACAGGAAGATGGTCAGCAAAGCGGAGATCACCGTGACCCCGGTAAGGCCGCAAGCCACCGCCGCGGTAAAAAACAGGGTGAAGGAAAACAGCAAATGGGTAGCGGCCCCGGTGAGCAACGCCGTCCAGCTGAGCAGAGAGCCCATGCCCATGGCGTAGACCACGCCGATGGCCAGCCCCAGATTGATCAGATAGGCCAGCCATAGCGAGCCCAGTCCAGCCCCGCTGTTGATTAAGAACAGCTTGCCTCGTTTTACCGGCAGACTATGATAAAAGTCGATCTGCTTTTTGTTGTTTAGGTAGGCAAAGAAGGAGAGCGCCATCAGCAGCGAACCGATCACCATTACGCAGGTTACCGGGATATTGTCCACGGAGAACCATTGGCTTAGCCGTTTTGCCACATAGATCGCCCCGCCCACCTTGGGGTCTGCGGCGGAAGCCCAGTGGATATATTCTTGCAGGCTCAAGGCGCAATACACCGGCAGGGCAAAAAAGAAGGAGATAAAGGAGAGCGCAAAGGCCCAAGGCTTTTTGCCCATAGCCACACGCATTTTATAGGAAGAGGTTTTGGAACTCATAGCCGGCCACCTCCGTTTCGCAGATAAAAGCTTCTTCCAAACTCAAGGGCAGCATTTCCATATAAATAGGTCTTTTGGCGGCCACGGTCTGCCGCACCTGTTCGGCGTCTCCCCGCAAGATCAGTGTGTACATATTGCCGCTTTGCCGCATGCTGACCACCTGCAAATTGTGGAAGGCCTGGGGATAAAGCTGATAGGGAAAGACAGCCTGCACCTTGTGAAGGTCGCTTTTCATCGCATCCAGCTCCCGGGAGAGCAGCAGCCCGCCCTGATGCAGCAGCCCGATATGATCGCAGATATCCTCCAGCTCCCGCAGATTATGAGAGGCCACCACCGGGGTCAGTCCCCGGGTGGTCACTTCGGCGGCAAACAGGCTTTTGACTGTGCGGCGCATCACCGGATCCAAACCGTCCATGGTCTCATCGCAATAGATATAAGGCACATTGGCGCATAAGGCCAGCAAGATGGAAAGCAGCTTTTTCATCCCTTTGGAAAAAGCGTTGACCTTGCGTTTTCCATCCAGTCCCAGCCCTTGCAGCAGCTCCAAAAAGCGCTTTTTGTCAAAAGCGGGGTAAAGCATCCGATAATACTCCATCAGTTCCAGCGCGGTAGCAGTGCTAAAATAATATTGATCGTCGGAAATGTAGATCAGCTTGCTTTTGATGGCGCTGTTTTCGTATACCGGCTGACCATCAATGCTGATATTGCCGCTATCTTGCTTGAGGATGCCGCAAAGCATCCGTAAAAAGGTGCTTTTTCCTGCGCCGTTGGTGCCCACCAGACCAAAAACACCGCTATTGCCGATCTCCACGGAAACGTCGTTCACGGCCTTAATTTTGCCAAAGCTTTTGCTAAGCAGCTCTGTTTTAATCATTTTGCCAGGCCTCCTATATCGGTACCGGCGCCGGTGTTCCCGCCGCCGTAAGCCCGGTTGCAGCAGGAGGCTACCTCCTCCCGGGGAATATTCAGGCGGCAGGCTTCCTGCGCCACAAGAAACAGCCGCTCCAAAAGTTCGCGCTTTTTTTGCAGCAGCAAATGACCGGATTCCCGGCTGATAAACGCGCCCCGGCCCTGCACGGTGAAAATAACGCCCTTGGATTCCAGCTCACCGTAGGCTTTTTGGATGGTATTGGGATTGATGGAAAGCTCTGTGGCCAAAGACCGCACCGAGGGCAGGCGGCTCTCCGGCGGCAAAGCACCGCAAATGGTCAGCAGCTCGATATTATCTACAATTTGTTGATACAGCGGCTTGCTGCTGCGGTAATCAATGCTGAACATGGCTCCTCCTTTTGGTAAATTGAAGAGGGGAGAGCGGCTTGCCCGATGATAGCGCTCCCCGAATAACTGTACCATGTGTAATAGTGTACTAACACGCCTAGTATAGTTGATGCTCCCGCCATTGTCAAGAGGATAGACTACAATTTAAGAAAAAATTAAGGAATATGGGGAAAGCAAGGTGGTAGTGGGGGTTGCTTGACAAAGGGGTAAAGAGAAACATATAATAAAAGGTAACCATTCTGGAACTGCGCCATATATCGTTGTCGGCGCGATGGGGGTTTTTGTGATTTTTTTTGCGGAAAGGGCGTTTTATGACCCATATTGAAGAGATCAAGCCCAGTTTTGTGCCGCCGGCGCAGCGAATTTGGGAGCTGGACGCTTTGCGGGGCATATGTGTATTGTTGATGATTTTGGATCATATCATGTATGATCTGGGGTTTATCTTTGGCGATATTTGGCGGCAGGCCGGAGTGCATCCTCAGCTATATGCTCTTTGCCAGTTTGCTGCCGCCGTTTACTGGCCTTCGATGCTGCGGATGCTGGTACGGGCGGGAGTCTTGGCTAGCTTCATCGGCGTATGCGGCGTTTCCTGCTCCTTTTCCCGCTCCAATTTTTGGCGGGGCGTCCGGCTGCTGGTAGTGGCGCTGCTGCTCAGTTTGGTCACTTGGTCGGCGGATCGCTTTTTAGGGCAAAGGGATGTGCTGACCATCCGCTTTGGCGTGCTGCATATGCTGGCGCTGTCCATTCTGGCCTATAGCTTGGTGAGCCGGTTCCGCCGCAATATTGTGCTGGGTTTGGGGCTGTTGCTGGTAGCCATGGGCTTATACTTCTATTATAATCCTCTGCCCGGCTATTCTTTGCTGGGCGGTGTTTTAGGCGTGGGTGCAGCCGGTTTTTATTCCGCCGATTATTTCCCCCTGCTGCCCTGGACCGGCTATTTGCTGGTGGGAGCGGCTATCGGCTCCTCCCTGTATCATCCCCGGGTAAGCTACTTTCCCCGCATGGGTCAGCGAAAAATTCTGCGCCCGCTGTTGTTTATCGGCAGGCATGCGCTGTTGTTCTATGTGCTGCATCAGCCGGTGGTGTATGGCCTGCTGTGGCTCATTTAGCTGGCGGCGGCTATCTTACCCCCGCGAAAATAAGCACCGCCATACGGTTTGTGCGGCTCCCGCGCCGCTCGTTCACGTCTGAGCTAGAGCCAAAATCTCTGATTTTGTGCTATAGCTACGTGCAAGCGCGGAGCGCTTGTATTCCGCTTTTGCTGCTCGCTCACGTCGCAGGAGCCGCGCGGGCGTCTATCGGCACTTCTTTTCGCTCTCTGGTTCACTTTCTTTGCGGCGGCTATGTTACGGCCGGGTTTGCGTACTTTGATGCGGATACGGTTGGCGTTCTAGGCGGGCTGGGTGTGGGTTGGCCGCATCGCGTTGCTCGTTGGCTGGCCGGTATCACGCCGCATCGCGTTGTTCGCTGGCCTGCCGGGTTATGGCCGCATCGCGTTGCTCGCTGGCCTGCCGGGTATCGCCGCATTGCGTTGCTCGCTGGCCTGCCGGTTATGGCTGCATCGCTGCGCCGTGAGTTTTTATGGAAGGTATTGCACTTATACGATTACGATATATTTTTACTGCGATTTGATTTATGGAAAGGATGTTGCATATGGAAACCTTAACTGCTTTGGCAATTCGCAAAAGCTGCCGCTGCTATCTGGATCGAAAGGTGGAGGCGGACAAGCTGGAGGCGCTGCTGGCGGCGGCAGATCAAGCGCCCAAAAGTGGCGAGCTGCGTATTTTTGTGGTGGAGAACGCTGCGTTTTTGCAGGAGCTGAACGACCTTACTTTGGCATACATGGCGGATTCGGAGAACTCATTTTTGCAAAGCCGGGCGGCGCTCCCCGGGTATCAGCCTTTATACGGCGCTCCCCTGTTGGTGCTGTTGGCGGCTGGGGCGGATGATCCGCTGGGTCTGGCCTCCGCTTCTTGCGCCGCTGCCAACCTGACTATTGCCGCCACCCAGCTGGAGCTGGGCTCTTGCTATGTGATTTCCCCCATCGTCCCGCTGCGGCAAAGCCCCCGGCTTTTGGCCAAGCTAGGCTTGACGGAGGAGTTTGCGCCTATGTGTGGGGTGTTGCTGGGATATTCCGGCGGTGAAAAATTTGCCGCGCCCAAAACTGCGGCCAATCCGGTCATCCGCATCAAATAAGCTGTGGTAAAAGCGGGGCTTTGCCCCTGTTTGCAGAAAAGAGCTGGCCTATGGAGGAAAAAACCTATTCCGTGGAAGGCGTGGTGCTGCGCTCCCGGGATTACAAGGATACGGATAAGATCGTCACCCTGTTCACCCGGGAAAGGGGCAAGCTGACCGCGCTGGCCAAAGGCGCGCGCAAGCCCACCGCCGGGCTGCGCGGGGCGGTGCAGCCCTTTAGTCGGGGGCTGTTTTTGCTTGCTCGCACCAGGGCTTCTCTGGATATCATCACCCAAGGTCGGCAGGAGCAGGGGTTTTCGCTGCTAAGCGGCGATTTTGCCAAAATCGCCTATGCTTCCTATCTGGCGGAGCTGACCGACGCCGCCTTGCCGGAGGGCAAGCCTGCGCCGGGGCTGTATCCTGCCTTGCTGGCGGCGCTTTCTTTGGTGGAGCTGGCGCAGTTTCCGGAGCGAGCCGCCCGCTATTACGAGCTGCGCCTTTTAGCCGAGCTGGGGGCTGCGCCCCAGCTCACCGCCTGTTTGCGCTGTGGCCGCAGTTTGCAGGGGAGCCGCTTTCACCTTTCCCCCGATGCCGGGGGGCTGCTCTGTTCCGGCTGTGCCCCTCCCGGTGCCTTGCTGATCAGCCCGGGCGCGGTGCTGACCCTGCAAAAGCTGGCAGGGACGGAGCTGCGCCGTTTACCCGCCCTTTCCTGGAGCAAAAGCATCGGCCAAGAAATGGAGCGGGCTTTGTTTGCCTATCTTGATTATTATTTGGAGTATCCCTTGAAATCCCGGAGCTTTTTGACGGAGCCGGGGAGTTGCTCCCCTTAGCTATTGACAATAGTGCTGGTCGAATATATAATCATGTTAAATAATTGCCATGCTAAAGTAAGTGGTTCGGTAAATAATGCTAATTTTG
>CAYOVS010000075.1:0-7909 GCA_964407445.1 uncultured Peptococcaceae bacterium | reverse complement strand
GACTAGCGCTTTTAGCGGTCAGTTAAATGCCTACCTGTTAGGGATGGGCTTTGTGCCCAATGCCATGGGGGGCAATCCTGTTCTGCTTTGGCAGGCGGTGGACAGCCAGGCGCAGAATCTGCTTCATGTCACCGGTGCTGCTCAGCCCGGCGCCAAGGTAGTGCTGAAAGGCATGACCAATCCTGATGATCTGGCGCTGGCACAGGTAATCAGCCTGCACTGCGGTGAAGATGGCCGCTGGGTTGGGATAGACGTTACCGAAAAGGTAGAACAGATTAGCGGCAAATATTATGTTACACTAAGCAAGGAGATGCGGAACCAGGGCGATTATCTGTTTGCCGCCGAATTTATGGCGGTGACTTCTACCCAGGTGGAAGGTCTGATCTCCTCTATCGGTTCCCCCGTTTCGATGGGTGACGCTGCGGCCATCAAAGCGGCGCGCAGCGCCTATGACAATCTGCCCGCGATGAAGAGACTCTTGGTGAGCAATTACGCCGCTCTGACCGATGCGGAAATTGCGCTGTCCGTGGTGGAGCAGATTGACAAAATCGGCGCGGTGGATGTGACCAGTAGCAACGCCATCACCGCTGCCCGCACCGCTTATGACGCTCTGGACGAGGCGCACCGCGCCATGGTGGGCAACTACGCGGTTCTGACTGCTGCCGAAGGCGCTTATCAAAAAGCTCTGAATATGGAAATCGGTACAGCGGAAGCGCTGATCGCCTTTAGCAATGCGGTCTATGAGGGAAACACTGGTATTAATGTCAAGCTGACTGCGGATATCGACCTTAGCGCACATATGGCAGATTTCTATCCTATTGGCGATAAGGGGAGCAACATTGCTTATACCGGCATATTTGACGGACAGGGCCACACTATCAGCGGCTTCAACTTTGATGCTGGTTCTAGCACGTACGTTGGCCTGTTTAGTTACATTGGCCGACAAGGCATCGTCAGGAACCTGACCGTCCGCGGCCAGATCGACAACGCAGGTAGCTATAGCGGTGGTATTGCAGGCTATTGCCAGGGCTTGTTAGAAAACTGCGTTAGCGATGTTGCGATCAACGGCGTATCCAACGCCAGTACTATTGGTGGCGTGGTTGGTTATCTTATTACCGGCACGGTGCGCAACTGCGCCTGCTATGGCCAGATTAACGGTGATTGCATAGAATGTGTAGGCGGCATAGCCGGTTTGATACGCAATGGCTTGGTGGAAAACAGCTATTTTGCCGGTTCCATCGGCGGCAATAACCAGCTGCTTGTTTCATACGCCGGTGGTTTGGCCGGCGAAATGTCGAAGCTGGGCAAATTATCAGCTGCTCTTAAAAACTGCTACAGTGTGGGCCAGATCACTGCGGAGTATGTGGACTCCGTACTATGCGATAATACTGGCGGCATCTATGAAAACTGCTTCGTGCTGACTGCCAGTGACTTTGGCACGTTAGTTACGCCGGAAGCACTGAAAGCCGTTCCAGCCGCTTTGGCTGCTGGCTTTAGCGGCAACAGCAACGTGGCCGTCAATAACGGTTATCCGCTGCTGAAATGGCAGATTCCTCCTGTGGAGATGACTGTTGACAACAACAATTATACTGCTACCGTTAGCGGCGGCGCAGCACTGCTGGCTGATGCTGATTTGCGTGCCGCGGCCAATGCCCAAGGTGACCTGACTATCGTCAACACCAACGGCGTGTTGGTCTTTGACCACAATGCTATTGCGGCCTTGGCTTTAGCGGAAGGCAATGCTACCGTTTCCATGACTCCTGTTGTCAATAGCGAATACTCTATGGAGCTGGCTTTTGCGGCGCAGGATGGACAAGGCCAGGATATCGACTTTGGTGCGGCAGGCGGCAAGGTGAATATTACCTTTACCTACGCCACCAACCGCAATGCTGCCTGCCTCAAGCTGTGGCATCTCCATGACGGTCTCAAGCAGCAGGTTCCTTTCACTTATGATAACGTCACCGGTAAAATGCAGGCAACTTTGGATGGCTTCTCCAGCCTAGCTGTGGAAGACGCGCAGGCTGCGGCTGATGTAAAGCTTTCTGTGGATAGCTGCTATACCGGCCAGCAGATCAACGCGGCCATTACGTTGACTGCTGCGGAGCAAAGATATGCTTCTTACCTTGCTTTGGATCTCAATTATGACGCCAGCGCGTTCACCTTTGACGCGGAACAGACCAATAGTGGGCTGCCTACAGGCTGGTCCGCCAACGCGGCCAATGGCTGTCTACGTCTGGTATACAGCAGCGCTGCCAACAGTGGCGTCAGCTATGAGATTACCAATGCGCCCACTGTTGCCGACTTGACTCTGGTCTTCCAGACTATGGGTACCACCACCGCGCAATACACCTTTGCGCTGAACAATTGCCAACTGACCGAAGCGGGTGTGGCCAGCGCGGTTGCACTTGCCGGTGCCAGCGACACGCTGACTGTGTACGGTGGGGAGCTGGTAAATCTTACCGCTGTTACAAAGATGCTGGTCATCAGCGGTAAGGAAGCGGACGAAATGGTGTTCCAGTACAACGGCATGCAGATGGCTTGGTCTGATAAGTATCAGGGCTA
The DNA here is from genome assembly GCA_964407445.1 of uncultured Peptococcaceae bacterium. GTDB lineage: Bacteria > Bacillota > Dehalobacteriia > UBA4068 > UBA4068 > JAILCQ01. The sequence goes on along the minus strand of CAYOVS010000075.1, from coordinate 5,347 downwards.
TGCCCGTACGCTGATCGGCTTTAACGCCACCCTGGCAGGAGAATTGGCAAAGGTCACCCATGTGGCCGGTCATCCTTCCGCCGCTGTGGTCAGCTATCAGGGCGATATTGACGGCAACAGCAAGCTTTCCGTAGTGGATATGAACATTGCCTATTCCATCTATCAGGGGCAGGAGTTGCAAGGCGCGACGGAAGAATGGTATTTGCGTTCCGACGTCAACGGCGACAAGGCGGTGGATATTGTGGACGTGCAGGCCATTTGTAATGCGTACCTATATTTCTATGACAGCGTTGCCGATTATCTGGGCAGCCTTGGCAACTGATCCGGGCAACAAAACAGACGGATAATAGCTCGGGGAGGGGGAGCTTTCTTCCCCTCCCCGGGGAAAGGAAAGGCCTATGCGTATAAGGCTCAAACAAGTGATTTTTGGGTTGTGTCTTTGTCTCGTTTTTTTCTCCTGCGGAACGGCTTACGGAGCGGATGGGGATTGTCTGACTCTGGCGGCGGATATTTCCGCTGTGGATCACTATGTTTTGGGGGATGGGGTTTCCCTGACGCTGGAAGCGCAGTTACCGCAAGGGGGCTGTTATTCTTTTTTCGCGGTGGAAGTGGCATATGATCCGACGATTCTGGAATTTGTAGGCAGTCAGCTGCCCGAGGGGTATTCCTGCAATCTGGATGAGCTCAACGGCAAGCTTCGCATTCTCTATTCTGCGGCAGCTGCTGGCGGCGTATCCTTGCTGTTCGACAGCGGTGTTTCTGTTATTGGCCAATTGTTGTTCACCGTGGTGGGAGAAGAACGGACGCCAGTCTGTCTGCAGGGCGAAGCGGCTGTGGCCGGCGGATCACAGGCATCCGTAACCTTTGCGGAGGAAACCGTCTATGTGCCCATCGGTAGTATCTTTCAGATTGAGAAGGTAGTGGATGACCGGGTCTATCTTTCCGTGAAGGGCTATGGCACGGCGGGTTATCTGGTTCTGGTGGCTTCCTACGCTGATACTGGTCGGATGCTGGATGTGAAAAGCGGTGCGGCGGTCACGGAGCTTGGCGGATTGAATACCAAGGGAGCGGCGTATGTCCGGGCTTTTTTGCTGAAAGCCGATGATTGGTCACCCTTGGCGAAAGCTTCTCAGATTTTGCTAACACCGTAAGCATTCTTCATAAGAAAGGTAACAACTGAAATGAGAAAATTTTTATTCTTTTTGGCAATGACGCTCTTTTTCTCTTTGGCGATTGTGCCCATGGCTTTGGCCGTGGAAGAAACCTATTCTTTTGCCCTTGGTGCAAATAAGCAAACGGTGCAGGTTGGCGATACGGTAACGGTCGATCTGCGGATTGTCGGCAGCGCTGCCTGGAAAAATTGTGGGATGCAGGATTATTTGATTTATGACCCCATGTTGCTGCAGCTAGCAGAAAATGGTGTAACCTGTGGCAGCGGCTTTTCCAGCAGCATCTTCCCAGGTAAGGTGCAAATTTCCTATGTATCGCAAACCCAGGGCGGCACCAATATGACGCCTCAAGTTACGGCAGCCACGCTGACCTTCCATGCGGTTTCCGCCGGAACAGCGGTTATTGATCACCAGAGCGCCAAGCTGCTGAATGCCAATCTGACCAGCCGGACGCTACAGCTGGAAAACGTCAGCGTGTCGGTGGTCAGTATCCTGCCGGGATCGGACGAACCCAAGTCTGAGGAAGGAACCAAGTCCGAGGAAGGAACCAAGTCCGAGGAGGGCGCCAAGTCCGAGGAGGGCGCCAAGTCCGAGGAAGGAACCAAGTCTGAGGAGGGCGCCAAGTCCGAGGAAGGAACCAAGTCTGAGGAGGGAACCAAGTCCGAGGAGGGGTCGCAGGAACTGCCCCTGCCGCAGAACGGCGTGACGCCGGATTTTGGCAAATGCGCGCTTTCCCCCCAGCGCATCACCTTCAACGGCGACAAAATCACGCTGGAGGTTTACAATATCGACGGGTACAATTATTTTAAGCTGCGAGATATCGCAGCGCTGACGCAAACCAGCGCCTGCCGGTTTGCGGTAACGTACGATGCGGCCAAGCTGCAAATGATTACCACCGGTGGGCAGGCCTATGCGGCGGTTGGCGGTGAGCTGGCGGTGGGCAAGGATCAAGCTGCCACCTGCGTGGTCAGCCAATGGACGCTGCTGCATAACGGCGTGGGCTATACCCCCTATGTGTACAACGTGGGCGGCAATAACTTTTTCAAGCTGCGGGATCTGGCCAGCCTGTACGGATTTAGCGTAGGCTACGATCCGTCGGCCAATATAGCGCAGATCATTGCGGAATAAAAGGATCGCAAGCGAGGAAGCATTCTCGAGGAATGTGTATTGATATAGGGAAGAGGAAAAATTTTTTAATGCCTGTTTTAAAGCCTGTTTAATACAGGCTTTTGGGCTGTCTGGAAATAAAATAAAATTACCGAAAAAACCTGCCTCTTGCACTTTTCTACCGAAAGGCGCAAGAGAAGGATAAAATGCGGATGCTGCGGTATCCGCTGGTGAGGATAACATATGACAAGGCAATCCACTGCAAAAAAAAGCAAACAACAGTCGGAGCAAAAGGGCGGTGCCGCCGGAGGATCGATGAGAGGCGCTCTGCGTCGTTTGCTTCATTTAGAGGACAGGTGCGGCCTGCCCGTTGCGGTATTGACGGTGGCGGTGTGCCTGTGTTTGCTTCTGGCTGGTATGACCGGCCACCGGATGGAACCGGATAACCCAATCCAAGCAGCCGATCTTGGCGATTTGACTGTGTTTCACATGGGTGAGAACGGTGGAGATGCAAGCCGGGACGGGGCGGAAGGCCAAGCGGAGGCGGCGTCCTCCCAGAAAGACCATCTGACCGGCGATAGCCAAAACGGCGGGAAGGGCCTGGGGGACGGCAAATGGACGGCGGCGGACAACGCTCCCCCGGAGGAGCAGCCCGATCCCCAGCCGGAAGAGGCACAGCAGGATGCGCCGGAGACGCAGCCCCAGGGCGGCGTTAGCGAAACGACGCAGGGGCAGGATATCGCCATAGAAGGGCTGGGAGATGGCGAAGAACAAGAGCTCACCGCCTTGGATCTGGGGTTGCAGCTACGTTGGTATAAATATGGCTCTCAGCCCCGGAACATTCTTTGCGCCAGCGATAGCCGGGTGCGAAAAACAATTCTTGTTTCTCATCTGGAGGACGGCGATTTTCGCTATGCCCTCACCCTGACAGGAGACGACGCGGATTGCGCCACGATCACCGACGTTACCTATCAGCGGGATGATGGCCGCTTGCGCCAGTTGGACGCCAGCGGCTTGTTAACGTTTTCTTTGGATGAGGATGCGGCGGAGGTGCGCTATACCTTTTCTGTTACCGCTCAGGCGGAGCGAAGCGATGAGACCGGGGCCATCTATCAGGAGGAAGTGGAGTTCACCATAGTGGTGATCTATACGGACGGACTGGATTTGCAGCTTGCCATGAGCTGGACGCTGGCGGACGGCAGCCTTGATTCCATCGTCTGCGACAGCAACGGTAGAGCCGCCTCCAGCCTGAGCAGCGCTGATCTGGTTGATGGGCAGCTGGAATACCGATTTTCCCTTTCCGGGGATACGGATGGCGCGGAACTGGAATCCGCTTCTTACACCACCGCCTCCGGAGAATCTGGCCAGCTTCGCGTGGATGGCGGCGTATTGGTTCTGAGCGTACCCCCCGGCTTGGGCAAGGAAACCTATGTGATCCAAGTCGCTGCTTTGTTGCAGCAGGAGGATAGCGCCGGCAACAGCAGCCAGCGGCAGGTAGATTTTACGTTTACCCTCACCTATCGGGATGCGCTGAATTTGGCGTTGGAATTTACCTGGTATAAAAATGGCGTCAGTCCCCAGACCCTTACCTGTGCCGTCAATGAACGAATCTCCGCTACGGTGAAGGGGGGGCAGTTGAATGAGGGCGAACTCCTTTATGGCTTGGAGCTTACAGGTGATAGCGCCGCAAACGCAAAGATTGTTTCCGTTACCTGCCAATCCATCAGCGGCGAGACGGAAGACCTGAGCTTCCCAACCGGCTCCCGGATTTTCCATTTGCCGGAGGGCGGTGGCTCTGTCAAATATATCTTTACGGTAACAGCGCAGGTTGGCCAAGGAGAAAACGGTGTTGCCGGACGAGAAGCAGTCTTTCATGTGATCCTGCTTTACAGCAACAGCCTGCGTATGCAGATGCACTACACGCTAAAGGACAGCCAGCCTGTTCTGACCTGCGAAAACGGCAAAACCCGCACGGCGGAGGCTGTGTATGACAATCAGCTCACCGATGGCTTGCTGCCATTTACCCTGTCGCTGGAAGGGGGAGAGGAAAGTCAGGCTGTCATCACCAGCGTTTCCTGCTATCAGTCCGGCAGTGGCCAGACCCAGGCGCTGACCCAGAATGTGGGTTCTGACCGGTACAGCGGCTCCGTGGCTCTTTTGCCGGCGGCCAATGGCGAAACCGGTGAAAATGCCTTTACCGTAACGGCAACAGATAGTGTCGGCAATCCCTATACATTCCACTTCAACATCCCTTACCGGCATATGGGGGAAAACACCGTGCAGATCGTTACCAATCTGCAGGATGGGGATCAAATCACCAACGAGACGGACGTGATGCTGATGGTAACCGCTTGGAGCGAAAGTGCAAGCGGCGAACGCACCTATCTACGGGCGACTGGCGAGAATACCACCCTTACGGTTACGCTGGATGGCAAGACCATTTCTTATTCCGGATCTTCCGGCGATGCGCAGCAGTATATCCTGAATGCGGCCAACCCGGCCGAGGGCGATACAAATCAGCATACGCTGACCATTTATGCAGAGGATCGCCAAGGCAACTACGGTTCTCTGACCATTCTTTTGAACGGGCAGCGTTCCGCAGCGGGGCAGGTGATCGGTTCCGCAGATATTTATGTGGATATGTCCGTGCTGGGTCTGGGTGTTTTTGGCCCTGTCCAATATGACGTGCTGGCCAACGAGCCGGTCTCCTATGTGGTAGCCAAGGCTGTGTGGGGGTATGCGGCGCAGGAGACATTTGGTTCCGCTACGAATAGCTTTGCCTGGTCGGACAATTATTGCGCTTATTCCGGTACGCTGGATGTAGGCTTTTATTTGCAAAGACTGGGCAATGGTTCTGCCTTGGGAGATCAGGCCAACGCCCTCAGCGGCAGCTCCTGGAGCACCTACGGTTCCACGGCGGATGCGGTTTTAGCATCCATAGATCAACATTTTGGCAAGGGTAGCAACTTGGCCAGCCTGTGGCGTTGTATTTATCGCAACGGTATTTCCCTGTCTACCGTGAGTAATCCCCATCAGATCGGTGAGTTTGATTTTACTATGGGCTCCGGTTG
>CAYOVS010000074.1:0-7925 GCA_964407445.1 uncultured Peptococcaceae bacterium | reverse complement strand
CAATAAATGCTTTATCAGCTTATAGCACTCAATACGGATAAGATGTTGATAGGATACGGTGCGATTAAGCTCTTTGTGTCGGATTGTGGTTTTCATTCTTTTTTCAAATTCTTCGGTGAGGACTCTAACGCCACGTTCCTTGATACGAAGATAGCCTAATTCCGAATCAAAATCGTCCTCGGTGATTTGCCTACGGTTCAGCATGGAAAAGATCATCCTATCAGCCACCAAAGGTTTAAACACCTCCGCCAGATCCAAAGAGAGCGAAAACCGCTTTGTGCCAGGTTGGTGCAAATAACTGATGGTTGGATTTAGCTGTGTACGGTATATTTCGGAAAGCACTTTAGTATATACCATCGAATTGCAGTAGGAAATAAGTGTATTAATCATATTATCTGGTGGATGTTTGATTCTTTTATCAAAATGAATTTCCTGATCAATAATGGTATTAAACGCAGCGTAATACGCCTGATGGATCAAGCCTTCATACCCCATCAACTGCTCGATGGAATATGCCTGTAGCAATTGTTTTCGCAGGCAATCAATGGAATTCATTTGGCTGCCCACCTCTTTGCCGCGAGAGTGATAATACCGCAAGTTTCTATAGATGTTGTCCGCCGCTGTTGCAACAAACTCCCGGGCTAGCAAAATCCGCTTTTCGCTATCCGTATAATGCGCCACCTGCTGAACAAGCAGCTTACCGCTGATCGCTTTTTCACGAGGATAAAAAGAACCTACATAATAATCATAATAGTTAAACATATGCACTGGGATTCCCTTTGCGCCTAAAAAGGCAAACGCAGCAGAATTATAATGCAGCTCGCCAAACGCATAAAGGTCATAAATTCTTTCCACCGGGATATCGGTGCTGGTTTTATCAGGGCGCACAACAGTGATGCTGTTATCCTTTCGCACCAGTTCACCGGACGAAAACAAGTAATAGCTCTGTTTAATAAAAACCCCTCCCCAAAATCAGATATAACAGAACTCAAAGAACGCACATTTTTTGCAGATAGAGCGCCTTTCTGTTTTTGGCGGCACACTAGCACGATTGATAATTTCATTGATTTTACCGATGGTGAGACGAATACTTGCGATATCCTCCTCATTAAGAGTTACTTTTTCTACATTGTTTTCTTGTGGGATTCGAAGCTCGCCATCCGCTTTGATACCCTTTTCCTCAAGAATATACAGATAATATTTTATTTGCGCTAAAGCCGAATCCTTTTCGGCGCTACTCTTTTTGATTTCATATACTGTATTATCCCGCATAAAATCAATACAAGCTTTTTCATCAATCAGGATATGTTTACGTTGGCGACTATAAGAAATATCGTCAATAATACTACCAATTTGAACATTCTCATTTTCATCTTCCAATGAAATTCCATTGGCCACATACCACACTTTTCTCTGGCAAATATGATAATACTGATACAGAAGGCCGGAAACCGCAGACAAGCTCCATCCCCCCATTAAATAAAATTGCAATCTGCTGGAGAATCCAGAGTTAGCCCAAGTCCGGTATGGGATATTTCGTCAAAATCGTAATCGCTCTGGATCCGATAGGCAGTGGGAAACACCCCGGGGTTGCAGCCGCCAAGGATAGGGGCATGCAGATTAAGCTTGCGGAGTACATATCTTGGATCAATGCTAACCGTATGATCCAAGAAGCGCTGTCTGGCCATGGCCTTTTCTTTTTTGTCCCCAAAGCGCAGAATCTTTGCCAATTCTTCCATTAAACCACTATTGACCATGGCATTGTAGTCCGCATCGTCAAGAACACTACAGCTGGCGATTGCCCGAAATTTCTTTTTTGCTTCTGCTGCAGTAAAAAATGCCGGAGGCGTGCTTTCCAGCGTCGCCATTGCGTTGAGGAACTGCGCATAGTATTTGGTGCTTTTCAGCGCTTTGGTATCGTATACCCCACAAACATAAGCATCTTTTTCCTGTTCGGTAAAAATCCGCCCACAGTATTTTTGCAATTGCGCCACACTGCGGGAATAGATTTCCTCATCGTAGACGGTACCCACGCCATTTTTTGTATCCTGAATAAAAACATTAGGCACTTGCCGGGTATAGCTGCGTTTGCGCCAACACCGCCCAAGGCGCTGCAAAAGGCTGTCCGCCGTACACATCTCGGTAAACAAAACGTCAAAATCAATATCCAGGCTGGCTTCCACAATTTGCGTAGTTACCCAAATCCCCACCTGGTCGCCTTGGGAAAAGGCCAAAATATCCTCTTCCAAAAGCCTTCTGTGGGCTTGCTTAAATCTGCTGTGGAGCAGATGGACAGCGGTGCTTTCTCGCAGCGCCGCATAAACAGAGCAGGCTTTTTTTACGGTATTGCATATGATAAGAACCTTTTGGCATTTCCCCAGCTCCGCGATTTTTGCCAAATCAAAATCCCCTTGGGCATAACGGAGAATATGGCGGGAAAGCGGACTAAAAAAGGGCGCCGGACGGGTATAGGCAATACCTTTTTTCTTCATTGCCTTGGCCAAAGCATCCTCCAAAAACGGAGGCATTGTTGCGGTGATGAGCGCAAATTTTCCGCCCAAGGCACCAATCATCGTTAAGCCAAGAATAAGCTTGGCCCCGATCTCCGGGGAATAGGCCTGGATTTCGTCTACAACTACCCGAGAGTATTTCAGCACAGCCGGAATGATCTCACTGCCCCGATAGCGATATACGAAGGTAAAAAGCTGATCCACAGTGCAAACCGTAACCGGATAAGCAAAAAGGCGGGATTTTTGATACTTGTCAATGGCAGCTTCATCCTCTTCACCAATAAGCACCTGTAGCGCATCGGCATGCAGCAGCGTGGCGCCATGAAAACCATATTCTTCCGGGCCTGTGCCATGAAGCCTTTTATAGATAGCATTTATGGATACTTTAAGCGGCAAGGTATAAAACAGCTTATCGCCGCCCGCCCACAAACAGGCCGCCTCGGTCTTACCGATCCCGGTTGAAGCCACCACCACCAGATTTTGGTCGTGGTGGCTTTTCATATACTCCTGCACCGCACGGAGGGGGAAGCGTTCTGTCAGCTTGCGCTGAACAATCTCCCCAAAGGTGCTGCCATTTTGCAATCTAGGCTCCTCCAGAGCATCACAAGCCGCACTTGCTGCATAATCCAGGCGGTTCAACATACCCTTTACAATAGCATAAAGCAACCAATCCTCGTCTTTTACAAAGCTTTGATTCTTTTGCACCAGGCTCAAATATTTGCAGCAAAGAGGATAGTGCTGACCAAGCCGGGGCTTTAGGTCCTCTGTGATCACATCCCTGATCTGGCTGTCGGTAAACGCACTTCGGTTGTGATGATAGAAAATGGCATTGATTACCGCGCAAGCACCCATATCGCCAAAGCTTTTTCGAAGTTTGTTTATGGGCAAAAATGCCGGACTGACATATCCGTGGGGAAAATGCCCCAGAGAACGATACAGTTCCTCCAAATCCTGATCTTGCAAAAAAGGTTCACCAACAAGTTTGGAAAGATCCCGCTGAAACTGATATATGGCTTTGCCATAATCATGATATTCGGCAGCAATGGCAACAAGCTGCCCCTCTGCAGCGTTTAGGCTCTCGGGATATTGTTGCAGCAGATCAGCCAGCAGGCGGGCCAGCTTATCGGTATGGCTGCGGATGCTCTCCCGAGGATTGGACTTTGCGATAAAATTATCCATAACCGCACAAGGCAACAAAAGCCGCCCTTCTCCTTTCTATGCAGGAAATACCGGATCATGATTGCACTTATCGTAGTAGATGCCTTGGGTTGCCGCCAACTGCACATCGGCACAGATATGCCGGGCGGTAACAATTTCCTTCCACACCCTGTTGCTTTTCTTGTGGGCAGCGGCAGATCGACTCTTGCCATTGTCATATTCAAAAACCTTACCTAGACGATAGACCGTCCCTACAATGTTTTTGTTAAAAAACGGATCGATACTCTCCATGGGTACAAAAGCATCATACCGCGTAACAACCGAATCCTCCGCATTTTCCAGCCCAACAATGTCAACCTCCTGGATTTGCAAAAGATCCTCATAGCGCCCCAGTGATGGATAAACCGGGGGCTCATCAAAGGCGGCAAGAATTTGCGCAAGATCGGCCGGATCATCGGGAACAAGATGCAGCAGCAGCTCCACATCCGTCAAAAGCTCATAGGCTCTGGGCAGTTTAGTAATACCCGCTTGCTTACCTTGCCCCACGTCAACAGCACGCCACGCTCTATCCAAAGGGATAGTGCCAAAAACATAATTTGTTGCATAATCGCTGACCGTTGCGGCAGAGCGCCCCTGAATGGAGACCTGCATAGGATGATAGCTCTGCCAGCCGCATAAAGCATGGGCCAGCCCGATTACCGTAGAATAGGGAGGCAGCGGATAGCTTTCTTTAATGCAAAAGCTGGCAGGCTTGCGGTAATTGGGCATCTGCTGACGGGCAAATATCCTGACGGCCTCAAGCATAGTACGCCCTCACTCCTTCTTGTAGTGCAGCAAACACCGCTTCTATGGTGGTGGGCTGCAAAATCTCTTGGATCTGGGTCGCATTTGTAAAGCAGCCCGACAGCAAACCAACAAGGGTATGCTTCTGGGTATCCTCGCAGCAATCGATCATTTGACACAGCATACCGCAATCCAGTGCACCTTTGGTCATGCGGCAGCGCCCTTCAAAATAAGGTGATTTGCGATCATAGATACCGCCGATAATAAAGACCGGCGCAAGATTTTCCCGGCGTCCCTTGATATCACGATATAAAAACTGCAAGGTTTCCAGCAGATTACAAATACGTTCCGCTTTTTCCGCCCCAGAGATGGAAATACTGCCGTCTTCCCCAACCCGATCTAAATCAATTGAAACAGTGTAGCTGTACAGGGCATGGTGAATTTCACTCTGGGCAATATTGTTGGCAATCTCTTTACCCTCTGCATTACCCCGCTTTGCCAGGCCCATATTAGTCAAAAAATCCAAATCGGAGTTATAGGGCTCCACCGAGATGGCATTGCTCAATCGAACCGTTGCACTGCGGGTATCGGCTCCTCCCGCATCGGTTTCGGATTTGCCTTTGGTTTTCATATAGCCAAAAAGATCAATTTCGGGGTATTTGTCGATATTGGCAGAAGGCGTAAACTGCACGGTTCCCTTTTCCCCGGAAACAGGGGTATTGTCCACGCCCATCTGCTGAACAATATTGTAGCGCATAGCCTGCCGGGAGATATAAGTATACATATTGCCATCACTGCGGCTCATTTTTTTCAGCGCTGTAATATTACCGACACTTTCTCCATAGTTGGCACTCTCGGCCTCAAACAGCATCGTAATTGTAAGTCCCTTTTTCATTATGCGTTCCCCTCCTCGTTTTTATAGCCTGCCGTTTTCAGGCCCAACAGATAGGCAAAACCGATTTCCTTGAATTGCTCGTCGCCGCCAAAACAGGTGAAGAAAATATCCGGTACCGGCAGATTTGCCCCTGCGTAGGTGCGCAAAACCAGCTCCATAAATTTGTCCCTGTTTCCCAGCGATACCGCATTGAGAAGCTGATAAACAAGCCCTCTGAGTTTGTTGTCCCTATCTGCCTCGCTGAGATTCTCCGTCAGCTTTGCCCGTAGAATTTCTCCCTGCTTTTTGGCAACATAGGCACGCTTTGTGTTGTTATCCACATTTTCCCCTCCCTTTTGCGCAATTTGAATTAGCAAAATATTGAAAAGACATCCGGCGTGCTGGTCGTCACTGGAAAAGGACACCCGCAAAAGCCGTGCAATAAATGCAAACTGGTTTCTTTTATGGATGATATTTTCCACAGTCTGCTGATAAATATTAATAAATTCCTGGCCGTCGGTAAAGTACCGGTTCTTGATTTGCTGAAACTCTCCATTATGTTTATCCAGCAGCGTAACGGTGGCCTTATCAATCATATGCAAGCTGTATTTGCCGGTTTTTTTTTCGCGGATGATTACCTGAATATTACTGGCCCGATGAGAAAGCCGATGGATTTTCTCAGAGGTAAAGGTATTGTAAAGCTTAAACCAGGAATTGCCTTCCTCTTCTGTTCGGCTTTCCTCCAGGGCATTGGCAAATCCCCAAAGCATTTCTACCTCGCTATTGTTATTGATAAACACACCGTCATAGCCTAAATAGGTAAAACCCAAGGGAGCTAGGGAGCAAATAAACGCGCACAGTGGGCATAGATATGCATCGGGATTGCAGTTCCAGTAATAGGATTTTTTCTTTCCCAGGTCGTCTGCCGTATCCACAAATTTGGTGATGCTAATCAGGTTCTTTTTGGCGGCAGTGGCATTGCAACCAATGCAAACACCGGTGGATTTTGCGGGTCCACCAGCCAGCTCTGCACGAAGAGGCGCAATAAACTCCATATTATACGCTTCGGCAGGTTCTATTTCCCGTTTGGAGAGAAAAGCAGCTCCACTCCCCTGATTATCGGCATAAAACATATTGATTACAGAATAGAGAATATCCTTAAAGGTAAGTATTTCTTCCACTTTTTTCTGCTGCAACAAATCATACAAACCATCATACAGTTCTTTTTTATGCAAATACTCTTTTTCGCGCTTGAGGGCGGCAACCATTTCTGCCGTGGGCACAGTTATCCCTTTGCACTGGGAAAGAATCACATAGCCCGATTTAAAGCTGTTTTTATTAAGCATATCCGCAAACTCATTGATAATCTCATCCACACCCTTTTGCCACTGCTTGTCCTCTTTGTTTGGCTGCTGATACATTGCATCCAGCCTGCTTTTTGCACTTAGCACCCGCTGATATTTGGTGGACGGCCCCAAATGGGCTACCATAGTGCGGACAAAAAGCTCACCGATATTCCTGTTTTGCAGAAAATCCTTGCGAATAAACAGCTGCTGTCCTTCTATGATATAGTCAACCCCTTCTTCACAGCCACCATCGAAATCGGCTGCGTATTTAAAAATACGCAGCAGCCCCACAACGCCGGCATTGAGCAAAAAATCGTTGAGCAATACTACAGAATAGTCATCGATATTCATTTTTTAGCCCCCTACCACTTTAAAGTAGCCATATCCCTCACCCCGGCGGCTGCCAATACCGCTTTTGGAAAGCTTATCCAAAATCTCCGGTTCGGCGCAAATGCGGTATGTGCCAAGGGAACACCTGATTTTTACGCCAAAGGAACAGACCACCGTTTTTTGGGGCGCAACAGGCTCCAAGCGCAAATCCACAGCTCTACCAAGCTGCCGCTCCACAACAAAGCGAAGGCAGTCGCAAAATGCAGGGTCGCTATAAATATAATAGCGGTCTGCCGCTCCAGGAGTATGCTGCCGAACCACCAACGGACTCAAAAACTTTACGGTAACACTGTTGCCGGTAATAGGCGGTTGCGCCTTGACCGCAACAGAAGCAACTGACATAGTTGCGTGATTGCCAAGGGGATGGCAATAGTCCACGCTTTTTTGAAATGCGTTGTAAAACAACATGGATAAGTAGTCGTTATTGGAAGAAAGACTAAAATCGATGTTTTCGTTGGATACGGATAACTCCTGTTCCCCAAAAACAGGGTTGCAAAAACGGATGGCAAAGGTAAAATCTTTTTGAATATTGCTGTTTTCGTACATTTCTGCGTATGCCACTGGATAGTGGGTGCAAAGCACCGCTTTCAGCAGGCTAACAAAGGTTGGCCGGTAATCCAATGGTAGTTTTTTTTGCGAAAGCCGCAAAGAAATATTGATCTCCAATTTCACACCTCCTTATTTTTCTACAAGCGGTTTTCTCCAACGAAATTGCTTTATTTCCATCATACAGCGTAACATGTACAATAAAACCCCCTATGCCAAAATTTGGCGAAAACGTATGGGATCAATAAAATTTTGCCGCTCCACTATTCAATAAAGACACTTTTTCAACTAAGGTTCACCTACCAAAGGGATTTCTTT
>CAYOVS010000073.1:810-7979 GCA_964407445.1 uncultured Peptococcaceae bacterium | reverse complement strand
GGTAAGCGTTTTTTTCATAATATCGGCCTCCTGAGAATAGTTTTAGGATAAGGAAACTTTTTTTCTTAATCCATAATATTCTCGGGGCAAAATTTGGTTACTAGCGTCCGCAAATTTTGAGAAGGGGTGGTTGCATGGAGGAAACTGGGCAGTTTTATACCCTTAAGGGCTATCAGGTAAAGGAATCCTCTGCTTTAACCCCGGCGATGGAGGATTATCTGGAAATGATCTGCAGACTGCTGGAGCAGGGGAGGGTGGTGCGCATTGGCGAGCTGGCAGAGCAATTGCATGTCAAGCCATCCTCCGCCTCCAAGATGATCGAGCTGTTGCGGCAGGGGGAATTTGTGGATTGTCAAAAGTACGACTATGTGCGGCTGACGGAAAAAGGCCGCGCTCAGGGGCAATATCTGCTCTACCGGCATCAGGTGCTGCAGCGTTTTCTTTGCTTGCTCAATCATACCGCCAATGAACTGGAGCAGGTGGAAAAGATCGAGCATTTTCTCAACCGCCAAACCGTGGCCAATCTGGACGCCTTGGCCGATCTGCTGGAAAAAGCGGGGGAGACACCATAAGCGCAAAAAACCGGTACCCTGCCGTAAGAAACGGTGGGATGCCGGTTTTTGTATGCCTATTTGTTTGCGGTTTCCTTTATCGCCCGCATGATGCCTGCGCCCGCGTGACGCCTGTGTTTAGCGCATTACCTTGCCCAAGGCGCGCAGCCGCACCTTGGCGCGGGTTAAAGCGGCTTCGGCTCTGTTTTTGTCCCAATTGGCTTGCTGATCCTCCAGCCGTTTTTGGGCGCGCTCCAAAGCAGCCATGGCTCTGGCTTCGTCGATATCCTCGGCCAGCTCAGCGGTTTTGACCAAGAGCTGTACCTCGTTATCTCGCACCTCCATAAAGCCCTCGCTGATGGCCAGACAGCCGTCTTTGCCATCTTTGTGGTATTCCACCACGCCGGGAACCAGCACCGAAAGCAGCGGCGCATGGTCGGCCAAAACGCCGGTCATACCGATGGCGGCCGGCACGTTCAGGCTTTCTACCATGGCGCGCAGCACCTCTTTATCGGGGGTGATTACTTCTACATAAATTTTATCCGCTTCGCTCATACTCTCACCTTACCACTTTTTTACAGGGTCTGGGCTTTGGCTATCGCTTCTTCGATAGTGCCCACCATCAGGAAGGCCTGCTCCGGCAGATGGTCATATTTGCCCTCTACCAGCTCTTTAAAGCTGCGGATGGTATCCGCCAAACGCACGTATTTACCGGGCATATTGGTAAACTGCTCCGCTACGTGGAAGGGCTGAGAAAGGAAACGCTGAATCTTTCTGGCGCGGGCCACCAGGATCTTGTCCTCGTCGGCCAGCTCGTCAATACCCAAAATGGCGATAATATCCTGTAGCTCTTTATACCGTTGCAGTACGCCCTGCACCGCTCGGGCCACCTGATAGTGCTCCTCGCCGATAATGCGTGGATCCAAGGTGCGAGAGGAGGATTCCAGTGGGTCTACCGCCGGATAAATGCCCAGCTCCACAATGGAGCGGGAAAGTACGGTGGTGGCGTCCAGATGGGCAAAGGTGGTGGCGGGAGCCGGGTCGGTCAAGTCGTCGGCGGGCACATAAATGGCCTGCACCGAGGTAATGGAACCGGTTTTGGTGGAGGTGATGCGCTCTTGCAGGGCGCCCATCTCCGTGGCCAGGGTGGGCTGATAGCCTACGGCGGAGGGCATCCGGCCCAACAGTGCCGAAACCTCCGAGCCAGCCTGGGTAAAGCGGAAAATATTATCAATGAACAGCAGCACGTCCTGGCCTTCGCTGTCACGGAAGTTTTCGGCAATGGTCAAGCCGGTCAGACCCACCCGCAAGCGGGCACCCGGCGGCTCGTTCATTTGGCCAAAGACCATGGCGGTTTTGGCGATAACGCCGGATTCGTTCATTTCGTTCCATAAATCGTTGCCCTCGCGGGTGCGCTCACCCACGCCCGCAAATACGGAAAAGCCGCCGTGCTCATAGGCAATATTGCGGATCAGCTCCATAATCAAGACGGTTTTGCCAACGCCCGCGCCGCCAAAGAGGCCGATCTTGCCGCCCTTGGCATAGGGCGCCAGCAAATCTACCACCTTGATGCCGGTTTCCAAAATTTCAGTGGAGGGCTCTAATTGGTCAAAGCTGGGGGCGGGACGGTGAATGGGCAAATATTGCTGGGTTTCGATGGGGCCTGCGCCGTCAATGGGCTGACCAACCACGTCCACCATTCTGCCCAAGGTAGCGCGGCCTACCGGAACGGTGATTGGCGCGCCGGTATCCGTAACCTCCATGCCCCGCTGCAAGCCATCGGTGGAGGACAAGGCCACGCAGCGAACGCTGTTGTTGCCCAGGTGCTGCATGGTTTCCATGGTGAGTATTTGCGCTCCGTCTTCGGTATCATGCCGAATTTGGACGGCGTTATAGATTTCCGGCAGCTTCCCGTTGGGAAACTCCACGTCCACCACGGCGCCGATGATTTGTTTGATTTTACCAGTTGCCAATGGTTTGACCTCCCTTAAAATCGAATATGCTTCATAAATTATACCCGTTAGCTTGTTTGCAAAATTGTGTTGAACAGATCAGCCCTGCGCAGGTGGAAAGGTGCGCAGCTTCTGCGCAGCCTTGTGCCGCCTTGCGGCTGCACAAGGCTGCAAACCACAAAGCCCCGGGCAATCTTTGGGATTGCGCCCGACTCGGCTGAAACGGCTACTGCAACGCCTGCTGCAACGCCTGCTGCAACGCCAAATCACAAGCAAGCTTCACGCTTGTTCCTGTCTGCTCTGGCCAAATCCAGCCCTATGCAGTCCGGGATGGTTTTGCAGGGTGTTGTTTAGGATAATGCGGCCGCCCCGGCCACGATCTCGGAGATTTCGGTGGTAATGGCGGCTTGCCGGGCCCGATTGAGGGAAAGCGTCAGCTTGTCGATCATCTGGCTGGCATTGTCGGTGGCGGCGCTCATGGCGGTCATCCGCGCCCCATGCTCCGAGGCTTTGGCCTCCTGCATGGCGCAGTAGATGTCAATTTCCACATATTGGGGCACCACCACGTTTAAAATATCCGTGCCGCTGGGCTCGTAAATAAAATCCAGCGCCTCTTTGCTGGCTTCCGGCTCCGGATAGGCCACCGGCAGCAATTGCTTGGTGATGGGAAGCTGGTGCATGGCGCTTTTGAATTGGCTGTAGATCAGGATCACTTCGTCATATTCTTTGGCGTCAAAACCGGCGGTAACGATGCGGGAAAGCTCCTGCGCCTGATAGAAGGCGGGATTATCGCCGATTTCGGTATATTTTTCCAGTACGGGATAGTTGTTTTTGCGGCAATGCTCCCTGGCCTTGCGTCCCAGCACGATCAGGCAGTAGGGACGGGTTTCCCCGGCCAGGGTGTGGTCGAGAAAGCGATGCAAATTGGCATTGAAGCCGCCGCATTGCCCCCGGTCGCCGCCGATCACCAGATAGCAAACCTTTTTGATTGCCGGACGGGGGCAAAGATAGGGATGAGCCACGCCGCTTTCGCCGATATCACGGATAATCCGTTCGATTTTGGCGGTAAAAGGCCGCACCGCTTGGACGCTGGCCTGAGATTTGCGCAGCTTGGAGGCGGATACCATCTTCATCGCCTTGGTGATCTGCTGGGTGCTTTTTACGCTTTTGATGCGTCTTTTAATATCCCGGGCATTTGTCATCTGCTTTGTATCTCCGTTCCGGCTTGCGCCCAGACTGTCCAAAAACTGCGTCCGCCTTAGGTGGCTGCCTGCGCTGATGCAGTTTTTGTTTTATCCTAATGTAGACATGAAGCGCTTGCGCTTCCAGTAACGCTTCTTGAGGCATGCTTGCAGCACATCCCAAGGGCAGCCATAGCTGATACAAGCTGGTTGCCGTGTGGCTTCACAGGTTGTCTGCGCTTTGCAACAGGCTGGCACAAGTTAATTGCTGGCTTGATAGGTTTCTTTAAACTCGCTGATCGCTTGATTGAGGTTCTCGATCAATTCGTCGGAAAGCTTTTTGTCATCTCTGATCTTTGCCAGCAGATCCCGGTGATTGGTGCGGAAATAGGCTAGCAAAGCCTGCTCTGCGGCGACAACCTTGTCCACGGGAATATCCTTGGCATGGTCGCGGGTGGCAAAGAACAGCGAGACGACCTGTTCTTCTACGGGCAAGGGGGCGTATTGCCCCTGCTTGAGAATTTCCATCATCCGGGCGCCCCGATCCAGCGTGTTGCGGGTAGCCGCGTCCAAATCGGAACCGAACTGGGAGAATGCTGCCAGCTCCCGATATTGCGCCAGATCCAGACGCAGGGAACCTGCCACCTGCTTCATGGCCTTGATCTGGGCGGCGCCGCCTACGCGGGAGACGGAAAGACCGATATTGATGGCCGGACGGAAGCCGCTGTTAAACAGATCGCTTTCCAAAAAGATCTGGCCGTCGGTGATGGAAATGACGTTGGTGGGAATATAGGCGGAAATATCGCCGGCTTGGGTTTCGATGATCGGCAGGGCGGTCATGCTGCCGCCGCCTTCCGCATCGGAAAGACGGGCGGCCCGCTCCAATAAACGGGAGTGGAGGTAGAACACGTCGCCCGGGTAAGCCTCACGACCCGGCGGACGCCGCAGCAGCAAGGAGAGCTCCCGGTATGCCGCAGCCTGCTTACTCAAGTCATCGTAAATGATCAGTACATCTTCGCCATGGTGCATAAAGTGCTCGCCGATGGCGGCGCCGGTATAGGGCGCGATATACAGCAGGGGCGCTGGCTCGGAAGCCACGGCGGATACCACGATGGTGTAATCCATTGCCCCGTATTGTTTCAGTCTCTGCACCACGGATGCTACGGTAGAGGCCTTTTGTCCCACCGCCACATAGATGCAGATCACGTTTTGTCCTTTTTGGTTGATGATGGCGTCGATGGCTACGGCGGTCTTGCCGGTTTGCCGGTCGCCGATGATCAGCTCACGCTG
The DNA here is from genome assembly GCA_964407445.1 of uncultured Peptococcaceae bacterium. Classification (GTDB taxonomy): domain Bacteria; phylum Bacillota; class Dehalobacteriia; order UBA4068; family UBA4068; genus JAILCQ01. Next base: position 3,005 of record CAYOVS010000073.1, on the reverse strand, counting down.
GCCGCGGCCAATGGGAACCAAGGCGTCGATGGCCTTCAGACCGGTTTGCAGGGGCACATTGACCTGCTGGCGGCTGATCACGCCGGGGGCCTTGTTTTCGATAGGCCGGAAGGCTTCCGGCTGGATGGGGTCGCCCCCGTCCAAGGGCTGTCCCAAGGGATTGACCACCCGACCCAGCAGGGAGCGTCCCACAGGAACCTCCACCACTCTGCCGGTGCGCTTGACCAGATCGCCCTCATGGATGTTGCGGCATTCGCCCAAAATGACGCAGCCGATAGAATCTTCCTCCAGGTTTAGCGCCATGCCCATGGTGCCGTCGGCAAACTCCAACAGCTCGTTGCTCATAGCCTTGGCCAAACCGTAGATGTGAGCGATACCGTCGCCTACCTGGATCACCGTGCCGGTTTCGTAGATATCCGCGGTGGCCTGATAGTTTTCGATCTGCCGTTTTAAAATCGCGCTGATTTCTTCCGGTCTGATACTCATCGTTTCACCCCATTATTTCGTTTGTCTGCCGGAAAACCGCTTGCCCCGGCCGCTTGCTTCAGACGCGGCTGGTGGCCAAATGCCGGCGCAGCGTATCCAGTTGGTGGCGCACGCTGCCATCTATTACTTCATCGCCGATCATAATTTTGCAGCCGGCGATCAAACTCTTGTCGATATGGGTGGAAAAGCTCACCTGTTGCTGCAAGCTTTTGCCCAAGGCGGCTGCCAGAGCTTGGGTTTGTTCCGCGTTCAAAGGCGCAGCGGAAATAAGCTGCGCATCGGTGCGCCCCGCCGCCTGTTGCTGGTAGGAATAAAACAGGGGAGCGATCTCGGGAAAGAGCGCTTCTCTGCCCTTGTCTATCAGCACATACAACAGATTTTTAACCAGAGAAATCTGTTCTGCGGCAAAAATTTCGGCAATAAGCTGCTTTTTTTGAGAGGATACAATGCTTTTCCCTAAAAAAAGCTGGTTTAAAAGCTGATTTTCTGCAAGCAGCTCGGCAAAATCCGTTAGTTGCTCGTATGTTTGATTTGTTTGCCCCGCTTCCGCTGCGGCCTGATAAATGGCCTGAGCGTAGCGATGGGCCAGCGCGCCGGAGCTCATGGCAAATCTCCTACTTCGTTAATAAATTTGGTCATCAACTGTTTTTGCTGGGCTTCGGTCAAGCCGCCGGAAAGCACTTTTTCCGCCAGCAGCACGGTCAGCTCGGCCAGTTGATTTTTCAGCTCCAAGATCGCCTGTTCCTTTTCCTGCTCGATTTTCAGCCGGGCTTGCTCGGTCACGGCCAGCGCTTCGCTTTTGGCCGATTGGAGAATTTCCGTTTTCACCTGCTCCCCCTGCTTTTGCGCATCGTCGATCAAGGATTGGGCGCTGCGCCGGGCTTCCGCCAGATTGGCCCGGATGGTCTCGCCGGTGGCCGCCACTTCTTTGCGGGCCGCCTCTGCATCGTCCAAGGCTTTGTTGATGCCGGCCTTGCGTTCATCCAGCATTTTTAGGGTAGGCTTATATAAAAACTTGGTCAGTAAAAAAACCAAAAGCGCAAAATTAAAAATTGCGGCAATAATGCTCGATAGTTCCAGAGTCAAAGGATATGACCTCCTCCGCAAAACGATTGTCCCGGGACGGCTTTTCGCCGTCCCGGGGCGAACAAGCATAAAAAAAGCGTTCTCAGATCTTGCCCACGATCATGATGGCGATAAGCAAGCCATAAATCGTCAGCGCTTCCATAAAGGCCAGAGCCAAAATCATTGAGGTACGAATCGCACCACTGGCTTCCGGCTGACGCGCCATGCCCTCCATCGCTTTGGATGCAGCGTTGCCTTGCGCAAGAGACGGGCCGATGGTAGAAATAGAAATAGCGATAGCAGCGGCGATCGCGATCAATCCACTAGTCATACGGCAACCTCCTTTCCCCGAATACTCATTTTAGTTGGATTTATTGAAAAGAAAACATTTTTGACAGAATAAGGCGACTGTGTCGGTGGCTTAGTGGCCGCTGCCGGCCGCGCCGCCGATATAGATGCTGGAAAGCAGTACAAACACCATTGCCTGCACAAACCCCATCAGCAAGGACAGCGCATTCATCACCAGGGGCGCCAGAAAGGGAGCCATATTGAAGATCTGGGCGGTAACTTCTTCTTCACCAAAGATATTGCCGTAAAGACGCAGGGACAACGAAAGGGGGCGCACCAGCTCGTCCAGGAGCAGC
>CAYOVS010000073.1:0-800 GCA_964407445.1 uncultured Peptococcaceae bacterium | reverse complement strand
GCAGCAGCGGCAGCAAAAAGGCGTAGGGGCTGATGAAATGCTTGGCATAGCCGCCCAAACCGTTGCTGTGGACGCCCATATAATGGGTATAGAAAAAGGTGCAAAGCGCCAGCGCCGCCGTTACCGACAGGCTGGAGGTGGGGGCGGCCAGCCCCGGCAGTTTGCCTGCAAAAGGCAGCAGCCCGCTGTAATTGGAAAAGACGATAAAGATAAACAGGGTAGCCAGATAGGGGAAGCATTGCCGCCCCAGATCCTTGCCTACAACATCGGAGAGGAAATTATCCAGCATCTCCACCGCTTTTTCCAAGACATTTTGCAGCCCTGTGGGCCGTTCCTGCATCCGCCGGGTGCCCAGCCAGCAAACCAGCGTCAGCAGCAGCGTAATCCCCAGCATGGTGGTCATCACGCTGGTAACGCCGAAATGGCCGATATAAAATAATGCGGAACCGTGTCCTTCCATGGGTTACACCCCCGATTGATCGGAGCTTTGCGGGGGATTTTCCCCGGCTTGCTCCGGTTTTTTTTCCATAAGCAGAATATCTCTGAGTGGATACAGCTTGCCCATCAAACTGAGCGCCAGGGCTGCCGCCACAATGGTGGCCTCAAAGGAATAGGGCCAGAGATGACGGGCGAAATACACCGCAAGCAGGGTAAGCACGTTGACGATCATGCTGATGGCAATATTGCCGTAGACATATTTGCCGGCGCAGACCCGAGAGCCGCGCAGTATTGGCCGCCATAGCAGCAGATATTTTAGCAAACCGGCTATGCCGCCCCAGAGGATCCCGGCTGCCGCGCCG
>CAYOVS010000072.1:1949-8068 GCA_964407445.1 uncultured Peptococcaceae bacterium | reverse complement strand
ATCACGCCCGATTCGGATTTGCTGCTCAAAACCATAGAAACCCTGATTTCTCAATACAAAAGTCAAGGCAAGGTCTTTACCATGACTGATGTTTCTCAGGAAACACTGGATCTTTTAAACCAAACCTGGCCGGGGCGCTTTACCGCCAATGCCTATCGGGACGGTGCAAATTATATTTACCTGCAACAAGATTTGGCGGAACTGTCCGGAAAACGCTATAATGGCAAACGCAATCATGTGCATCGCTTCGAAAAAGACTATCCCGAATATCAATTTGTCCCCTTGACGGAAGATTTGGTAGAAAACTGCAAGGAACGGCAAAAATTTTGGCGCTTGTCACACGACCCTGCGGATATGGAACTGATCCTAGAAGAGCAGGGGGTACTAGACGCGCTGGATCATTTCCAAGAGCTGGGCTGCATCGGCGCTTGTCTGCTGCTAAACGGCATTGTGGAAGCCTTTACCATCGGCGACCGGTTAAATCAGGATACTTGGGCAGTGCATATCGAAAAAGGCAATTTAGAACTTCACGGTACTTTTCAAGCCATCAATCAATTTTATGTACGGGACTATTGTCAGGACATGCAGTATATCAACCGGGCAGAGGATATGGGCAACGAAGGCTTACGCCGCTCCAAGCTCAGCTATCATCCCTGCCGTCTGGAACCAAAATACTTGCTGCGGCTAAAATAAGGTGACGGATATGCGCAAAAGAGATATCACCATCATCATCATTACCTTGGTTCTAATTCTTGCGGGCACGCAGATTTTTCATATCATCCGCTACAATACTTTGCAAAACCGAATTATCAGCGAGTTTTGCGAGCAAAGCGACAGCTTGGCGCTGGCGCTCAATGCCCTTGCCCAGCCGGGCGAAACCGCCCCGGACACCCAACAAGCCCAGTCGATCGCCTATGCCTTGGGCGCTCTCGTGGACTATCTGGGCAACAGCAAACTGCCCCAGGAGCAGCTAAGCGAGCTGACCATGTTTCTTTGGCTGCTACCGGATTACCTCCGGGCACAGCAAGGCGTTGCCGCCGAGTTGGCCATAGAAGCACAGGAGCTTAGCGGGATTTTTGCGGATTGGGCACAAGTGGCCGGGCAAAAAGATCCGGCAAGCCAGCTCTATGCCGCTATGCATAGCAGCGTAGAACGCACCCAAGCTTGTGTTACGGTATTAAATCATGGATAAAACTTCTGGCAAACTCCTTCTGCGCTATGCCCGTGCCGAGGATAAGCCGCGGATCATGGCGCTGTGGGCCATTGATTTTGAAAGCTACGAGCCCTATTACAGCTGGTATTTTTCCGCTGTATATCGGCAGGAGCGCACCGTCTGTGCCGAAAAAGACGGCAAGCCGGTTGCAGTGATCCAGTTTGCCCCCTATACCGTTTCTCTGCCCACAGGCCCCATTGCCATCACCTATTTGGTGGGCGTGATTACCGACCCCAACTATCGCCATCAGGGCATCGCCGGGGCTTTGCTGCGCTTTTCCCTGGCGGAACTAGCCAAACAAGGCTGCCAGGCGGCTTTGCTATACACGCATATTGCCGATTTTTACCGGCCCTTTGGCTTTGCCCATCATTACGCCCACAATCAAGTAACGCTCTTACCTGCATCCCGCCGTTGCCATGAGGATTGGCGCAAAGAAGCCGTCACGCCCCAAACGATCGCCCTTTGCGATACGGTGTACCAGCGGATGACGGAGGATTTTACCGGCTACATTCTGCGCAAACCGGAAAACTGGCAAACCCTGCTGGGCGAGGTGCAATGTGATGGAGGTTCCCTGTATCTGCTGCACGATAAAGCCTATTTGCTGGTTTATCCCGAGGAGGAGACTCTGGCGATCCGTGAAATCGGTTACACCTCCCCTGCCGCCTTGCAGGAGAGCTTGTCTCTTGCCCAAAAGCTGGCGCTTTCCGGCGGCTACCGGCAAATTGTCTGGAACGCGCCCTTAACAGCGCCCCTGCCCCAAGGCATCCCCAGAAATATTGTTCCGTTTGTGATGGTCTGCCCCTTGAACAACTATCCCTATATTGCTTTTTCCCCCAACAATTGGATCAACGAATACACCTGAAAGGACTGTTTTTGCTGATGAAACAATACGCCCGCGGCGATCAGGGACTAGCCTTCCTGCTTCGCTACGAAAACATCGCCTGGTATGAAGCCGGCGCGGTACGGATTTTGGACAGGAGAATTTATCCGGCATCGGTGGAATTTGTCACCTGCCACAGCTACACCCAGGTTGCCCAGGCCATCCGAGATATGGTCACCCAAAGTGCAGGCCCCTACTATGCGGCGGCGATGGGCATGGCGCTGGCCGCCTGGGAATGCCGCAACCAGGCCCAGCCGCTGGAATTTCTTCGCCGGGCAGCGGATACCATTGCCCATGCCCGTCCCACCACTGCGGCCAGAATGGTTACGGTAACGGAGGGCTGCCTAAAAGCCGCCGAAAAAGCTTTGGCAGAGGGCAAAGCCATGGATCAGGCAATTTTTGACTATTCTCTGACCATGCTGGAGGTACGTTATCGCCGGATTGCCCAAACCGCAGTGCATCTGGTTGATCAATTTCCCCAAAAGGGCTTGATCATGACCCAATGCTTTGCCGAAACCATCGTTGGCGCCATGCTGCGGGAGGCGGATGAACGAGGCTACGAAATCAGTCTCATTTGTCCGGAAACCCGTCCTTATCTGCAAGGCGCCCGGCTCACCGCTTCGGTAGCCCATGATCAGGGGCATTCTGTTACGGTCATCACCGATAATATGCCCGGCTTTGCCTTTCGCCAAAAAAACGTCTCCCTGTTTACCTGTGCGGCTGACGCCATCACCATGGACGGACATGTGGTCAACAAGGTTGGCACCTTTCAGATTGCATTGCTGGCCAATTATTTTCATGTGCCATGCTATGTCACCGGTGCGCCGGATAAAAGCCATGCCACGATCACCGACGTTACCATCGAAGAGCGGGATCCGGAGCAGGTGCTGCTGGCCTTGGGCAAGCGCACTGCCATGGAGGGCGTGCAAGGCTGGTATCCCGCCTTTGACATTACCCCGCCGGAACTGATCACTGCCGTGATCACCGACAAGGGTGCTTTTGCCCCGGATAATTTGCAGGCGTATTTTGCGGATAACAGCGACGACGGCTTTTTGGTCTAATACTTTTGCGCCGCCGCCAAGAGCAATAATATGGGCGGCGCACAAACAGCATAGGGAGGATTTTTATGCTTTTAACCGTTGATTGCGGCAACACCAATATCGTGCTTGGCTTATACGACCGGGATACGCTACTGAACAACTGGCGCATCTCCACCGTAGCACAAAAAACAGAGGATGAATACTATGTGCTGATGGATAATATGCTAACGGCGGTTGGCTTGACCTTAAAGGATGTGGACGGCTTTATTGTAGCCTCTGTTGTTCCGGCGGTTACTGTGGCGCTGAAACGCTTTGCTGAAAAATATTTGCCTTTTGCCGCCTATTTTGTAGATTACAACACCAAAACCCCCATCAAGGTGCTGATGGACAATCCGTCCGAAGTAGGCGCAGACCGGATCGTCAATTCTTTGGCAGCCCATTACAAGTACGGCGGCAGCCTGATTATTGTAGATTTTGGCACCGCTACCACCTTTGACGTAGTATCCTCTGCCGGGGAATATCTGGGCGGCGCCATTTCTCCCGGGCTGGAGATCTCCGCCAACGCCTTATTTGCCCGGGCAGCTAAGCTGGCCAACATCACGCTGGAAAAACCGGCCCACGCCATCGGCAAAAACACCACCGACGGGCTGCGCTCCGGCTTGCTATACGGTTACGGCGGCCAAGTAGACGGCTTAATCACCAGAATGAGCAAAGAGCTGCCCCAAAAACCGGTGGTGATCGGCACCGGCGGTTTAGCGCAATTGATTTTTGAATACAGCGAGAAAATGGATTTTGTGGATCAGCAGCTCACATTGGAAGGCTTGAAGCTGATCTGGGAAAACTACCGGGATTGACCGAACGGAGAGAACACCATGCGTGAAGCCATCTTAAATCTGCTCAAAAGTCAGGAGGAGATTTCCGGGCAATTCATCAGCGAGCAATTGCAGATCAGCCGGGCAGCCGTAGCCAAGCATATCCAGATTTTACGCAAGGAAGGCTACCAAATCCAGGCCAGTACCAAAAAAGGCTATCGCCTGCTGGCTCTTGCAGATGTACTTACCCCGGCAGAAATCACTCCTTTTCTCCAAGACAAAAGCCTATGGCAGTTACAGTATTGTGGGGAACTACCCTCTACCAACACCCTGCTGCGGCAAATGGCAGAGCAGGGCGCGGCAGATCACACCATCCTCCTTGCCGAACAGCAAACTGCCGGGCAGGGACGTTTGGATCGCAGTTGGTATTCGGAAAGCCATATGGGGCTGCTTTGCTCGCTGCTGCTGCGCCCCCCGCTTTCCCCTACCGTAGCGCGGGCGATTACCCTTACCGCAGCGGTAGCCATTTGTGCAGCTCTACGACAACTGGCGGTGGACGCTTATATTAAATGGCCCAATGATATTTTAAGCAGCAGCGGCAAAAAGCTGTGCGGCATCAAAAGCGAAATGCGCTGCGATATGGACAGCGTCCAATGGTTGCTGGTAGGCTTTGGTCTCAACATCAACAACCAACAATTTCCACCGGAGCTGCAAGCCATCGCCGGCTCTCTGGCTACCGAAACAGGCAAGCATTTTTGCCGGGCGGAAGTAGCCGCCACCTGCTTCAACAGTTTTGAGCAGCATTACCGGCTTTTTTTAGAACAAGGATTTGGCGCGCTGCGTCCTCTTTGGCTCAAACAAGCCGTAAGCATCGGCAAACAGGTAAAAATCAGCAGTCCCGGCGGCATTCTATTGACCGGCATCGCCCGAGATATTGATGAAGACGGCTGTTTGCTGCTGGAATGTGCTGGGCAGCTTAAAACCATCAACTGCGGCGATATGCTGTTGTAGCATCAAGAAAAGCTACCCTATCTATGCCAAGAAAGCGCATGGTTTGCACAAACTGGCTGCATAACTCACCCGGTCAAAGCCTGCCGTAAATGGCGGCCAAGATTCGGGCATGCTCTTTTTGATCGCTGATCACCAACTCCAGCAAATCCCGTTGCCGCAGACAGGTGAGCTCTTCGATTAACGCCTCATAAAAATCAATGGCGGCCAGCTTATCACAGATTGCTGTTCGCAGCATATCGGAATAATTTTTTGGCAAACTGATCGAAGACTGGGAAAGCGGGCATGGTTTGCCGGTAATATCCTCATAAATTCCTTCTAAAAAATAATAGTGCCGCCTGTCTTCTCTGCGAATTGCCGCCAGCAATTCCTTATCATGGCGCATACTGGCAGCCTGACCGATAATCCCCATGGAACGTACTGCTCTGCTTTGCAGCAGCATCGCTTCTCGCAGCCGTTCCGTCAGCGTTTTTTCCATAATTCCACCCCCTGTAAGCCAATATATGCGGGGGGCTTTTTTTTATTGCCAAAGATGCCAAACTTCCAATAGCGGCATTGCCCGCTTAACAAAACTGAACACATATAGCATTATAAGCATTGCTACTTTCCCAGACTCTTGCCATCCCGCAAGCAAACTCATCCAAGGAGGCCTTAAAGATGACCATCAAAAGAAGCCAGGCGTTGTTTGATAACGTCTGGCTTCTTTTTATTTTATACAGCTTCAGGAAAACTCATAGTCATTGCCTCTGCCGCGGAACAGTGTTTCATAAATATCTGGGGGGATCACCTCTAAAATTTTCTGCGCCGCTATCCGCCCACAAGCAGAAGCCGCTTCAATCTTTTCCTTGTCCACAAACCGTTCTAAAATCGTCGAAAATACGATCTCCGGCACCTCTTCGTAAGAAATACCGGCAAAATTCCCCTTCTCTTTCTCCAGGAGGATAATTTTTTCAATTGCAGGGGGAATATAATTGTCATACAGTAGCAGCAAATCCTGGGAAATTTCCACATGATGCAGCGTAGCGATGCGGTTCATAGATTCGCTGCCCAAACGCTGAATACTTTCCATATAGATATCCTGCTCCAAGCACTCCAAAAAGAACATCCTGCTAGGTTCCCGCATAAAAAAATTAATAAACAGATGCACCATTGACGCAGAACGCACC
>CAYOVS010000072.1:0-1939 GCA_964407445.1 uncultured Peptococcaceae bacterium | reverse complement strand
AGCGCAGGTATTTTTCTAAAATCAACACCGCGATCATTCTTTTGGTCTTAAAATGATATGTGGCCAAGCCCAAGCTTACCTCCGCCGTATCGGCAATTTGGCGGATGGTAGTGTTTCCATAACCATTCTTCAGAAATAATTGATTGGAATAGTATAAAATCAATTGCTCCCGGTTCATATACATGCGTTTTTTACTGCCGCTCATAAACAAAAACCTCAAATACTATAAATTTCGAAAATAATCGCTTAGCCCCTGAACAATGCCATTGGCCAACTGCTGGCGGAAAGAATCTGTTGCTAATAGTTTGGCTTCTGCCACATTGGAAAGAAAAGCAGTTTCCACTAATACCGCAGGCATTGCAGAAGCCCGCAAAACCGCAAAATTGGCTTCATGAATCCCATAATCGGCCCTTCCTGCAGCACTCAGCAAAGCGGACTGCATAGATTGGGACAACAGCAATACCCGCTGGCGATCATAGCTATAATCACCGATCGGCGCATACATCCAAACAGAGGTACCATTGGTAGCAGTATTGGTGGAGGAATTGCAATGGATCGAAACTAACACATCAGCCCCGGCCATATTGGCCGGATAGGCTCTGGCGCCCAAGGTCAAATCGGTGGTTTCTCCCCTGCTGAGAAGCACCGTAGCGCCTAAAGCCTCCAGCATGGTCTGCGCCTTATAGGCAATTTGCAAGGTGACATCCTTTTCCTGCAAGCCGGATGCAGAACCGGCTCCCGGATCCGGCTCGCCATAGCTGCTGATCGCACCATGCCCCGGATCCAGATAGATCAATTTGCCCACCAAGGGGCTGCGCCCCACTTCCAGCGTAAGGATACGCTGATCCTCGGAAACGGTTAGGCCGTAATAGAGCATCGAACTGCCGGAAACAACCAATTGATTGTCCAAAGAACCGGTAATACTAAAATCAAACTCATTGCTTGAGGGCATTTGTCCGGAAATCGCCATATCGGTATCGATCAACACCTGTTTGCTATCGGTTTGCAAACTGTAGCAAATCATGGTATCGCCTTTTAGCGTTAGCACATAACCATAATTCGTTTCTTCGTAGCTTACCTGAATCTTCCCCTGAACAGAAGATCCATTAAACTGGGGTTGACTGGCCTTGTCCATGCCTTGCGCCCCGCTTTTTCCAGCATCAAAGGCAATGTATTGACCGTCCACCCACCCGGTTAACCCATCCACAGTACGCACCTGATACCAAGTACCGGAGGCGCGATACACCGTCACCTGTGCGCCTTGATATAGCTTTGTCAAGATCTCCCCCGCCGTGGAACTGCTGGAACGCAAATTGAGCACACTGGTATCTACCATAGCTGCGGCCGGGGTCAGCGCTGTGCCGGTAGCGCCAGTGGTACCTGTGGTACCTGTGGTACCTGTGGTGCCAGTGGTACCTGTGGTACCTGTGGTACCTGTGGTACCTGTGGTACCTGTGGTACCACTGGTACCGGTGGTCGTGTTCGTTGCATTCACAGTAACCAACCATTTTGCAATATAGCCGGTTTTATTTTGATAGGAGATCTGATACCAGTAGCCGCTTTCTCCGGTAACACTCAAACTGGTCCCGGTCTGCACCGTTGCCAGCAAGGCATTGTTGGCCGCAGGACCGCTGCGCAGGTTGGAAGTGGTCTTCGTTGTCACCGTTTGGGGCCAGGCGCCATCATTGGAAATTTTTATATATGTAGCAGAAATCCAGGCCTGCTCATAGCCAGAATAGCGAATACGATACCATCCATCTTCTTCGTTGATCACCTGATAAGCCGTATTCTTGGCGGCCACACCGATTTTATCAAAATCGGTTCCTGCACCTTCCCTAATGTTCACCGCCGAACCGGTAACCGTACCAATTACCTCGGCAAAAGCTGGGACACTAACCAAAAACAGCAGCAGCGCCACCGTCAAGATTGTCAAAAACAG
>CAYOVS010000071.1:0-8069 GCA_964407445.1 uncultured Peptococcaceae bacterium | reverse complement strand
GCTAAATAAAGGGGTATTTTGGCCGGCCTTGGTGGTTATTGGTTTAATCGTAGGCTTTTTGCTGGTTTTTCCATCACAGGGAAATCAGGCAATTAATGCGGTGCTGCATTGGATCGAGTATAATTTGGATTGGTTCTTTGAGTTTGGCAATTTTGCCTTTTTGGCCTTTGGCTTATATATGGCCTTTGGCAAATATGCCAAGGTGAAATTAGGCGATCCTCTGTCTAAGCCGGAATTTTCCACTTTGAGTTGGGTGGCAATGATGTTTTGTACCGGGATTGGCTCCAGTCTTATTTATTGGGGCGTTTGCGAACCTCTTTCCTATTGGGGGTGGCCGCCTTTTGGTTTGGAAGCGTATTCTACTGCTGCCGCAGAATGGGGCGTGCCTTATGTGATGTTCCATTGGGGAATTATGGGCTGGGTACCCTCGGTGATTCCCGGTTTGGCGGTAGGCTTTGCATATCATAACCGCAAAAATGGTTCCCTTGCCATTTCCCAGGCTTGTGTGCCGCTGATCGGCCAAAAACGTGCCGATGGGCTTTTGGGCAAAGTCATTGATATTCTGGTCATTTTTGGCATTATGGGTGCTGCTGCCACCTCTTTGGGTGTTGGGGTTCCTCAATTGACGGAAGCGATCTCCCAATTGTTCCATGTGCCGGTTAGTGGCTCCATGAAGGTGATCGTGCTGGTAATATGGGTCTGCATTTTCGGCTTTAGCGTTTACAGTGGCTTGTATAAAGGAATTAAAAAGCTTTCTGATATCAATGTGTATCTGGCTTTCTTTATGCTGGCTGCGGTAATTCTATTGGGTCCCACCGTATTTATTCTCTCCAATATGACCAATAGCTTTGGCCTGATGATGCAAAACTTTGTGCGGATGTGTTTTTATACCGACGCCATTGGCGGCAGCGGCTTTCCCCAGGAATGGACGATATTTTTCTATGCCTGGTGGATCTGCTACGGGCCATTGATCGGTATTTTCCTGGCTCGGGTATCCAAAGGCCGTACCTTCCGGGAAGTGGTCATTTGCTGCTTCCTGTTTGCCTCCTTGGGCTGCTGGTTGGTAACCGGTATTTTTGGCAGTTATGCAATTAACCTGCAAATGACTGGCTCTGTGGATCTGCTTTCCATTTATGCAGAAAGCGGCGGCGCAGCGGCAATGGTGGCTACGATTACAGCGTTGCCGTTTGCCAAGTTCTTTTTGGTGATTTTCATTGTGCTGCAATTTATCTTTATGGCTACCACCTTGGATTCTGCCGCGTTTGTTATGGCCAGCAACTGTACAAAAAATTTACAGGGAGAGGAACAGCCGGCCCGTTCCCAGCGGGTGATCTGGGCTTGTATGCTGGGCGCCTTAGGCTTGGGTGTTTTGTTGATCGGCACCTTGAAGGCGGTGCAATCCACCTCCATTGTGGGATCCGTGCCTATTTTCTTTGTTTGGATCGTGCTGATGATCTCGTTAACCCGTTGGTTAAAGACGACTTACGGAGAAGGAAAAATTGACGTGAATCATCCCCTGGATGAGGTGGCAACTCCGCCAATCGTATCCCAACAGTCTGAATATACCGCTTAAATACGCCTCGGTTTTCACAACCTAAATTGTCGGAAAAAAATAATAAATTTTCTGGAAACCTATTGACATTTAATTAAAATATTAGTAATATATCAGTAATACATAACAGAGAGGGTCGCAAGAGGTAAAACCGAATCGGGTATCTTTCCCGGTTTGGTAAAGCAACCGGATTAAGGCGTCAATGCCCGAAAGGGAAGAATCGTAGTAATGACAAAAGGCAAAACCGTAGAGTGAAAAAAGGAGCAAAATTTAAGGAGGTACGAAAAATGTCTGAACTGTATGCCCAAATGAAACAATCCATACTGGATCTGGATACCGATCTGGCCGTGGAGCTGGCGGAAAAAGCTCTGGCTGCCGGTATCGCCCCCCTGGACGCAATAGAGAAGGGGTTTTCCCCCGGCATGGAGGAAATCGGCGAAATGTTTGACCGCTTGGAAGTCTTTTTGCCCGAGGTAATTATGGCGGCGGATGCGATGATCGGTGCAGTTGACCGGCTGAAACAGGATATCCATTTTGCCGAAGGCGACGCTATCGGCAAGGTGGTAATCGGTACCATCAAAGGCGACGTCCACGATATCGGCAAAAACATCATCAAGACCATGCTGGTGGCTACCGGGTTTGATGTTTATGATCTGGGCAAGGATGTTTCCCCCAATGCTTTGGTGGAAAGAGCCATCGAGGTGAATGCGGATATCATCGCCATGTCGGCCCTTTGCACATCGACCATGTTACATATGCCCGATGTGGTGCGGATTCTTAAAGAAGAAGGCTTGCGGGATAAATTCAAGGTTATTGCCGGAGGCGCGCCGGTACTGCCGGAGTGGGCTTATGGCTGGGGTGCGGATGGCTACGGGGAAAATTCCTCCGAGGCGGTGCAGCTTTGCAAAAAACTGGCCAAACACTAATCCTCTGTTTGAAAGCCGTTTCTGATTCCGGTAGGTTTAATAATTAATAAAAAGGAGGCGTACCTATCATGTACGTGAATTATCAAGAAGTATTGTATCGCGCCGAGACAGGCCCTTTGATGAAAGAATCCGATTTTGATCGCAAGGTGGGCAAGGTTGCGCGGGAACTGGTCAAAAAATATGATCTGAAATATAATCCCGATATCGTAGTCAACTATGATGATGACATTGCCGACCGTTTCTTTGAAGCAGCCCTTGATTTCTTTGTGGAAGTTGGCGTATATGTCACCGAGTATCAGCGAGTTATCAAATTTACCCGGGAAGAAACCTTAGACACCATTGCCGGCGTGCTGGCACAGGTGCAATATGGCCGCAACAAGGACGCGCAAATCGTCTGGAAGCGCAAAGTGGAAGATAATATCGATCCCTTTATCGTGTTCAGCCCGGTGGGTAATCCGGTGGATCAGGAATTGTTCCAGGCCTTTATTCAGCACTATGCCCAGGAGCGGATCACCGATGCGCTGTTTAGCCCGGTTTTGACCAAGTTTAACGGACAGCCGGTAAAATCCGATGTGGCCTCCGAAATGGAAGCTTCTATCTGGAACCTGAAAACCTTGCGGGAAGCGGCTCGGATGGTTGGCCGCCCGGATGTGGGCTTGTGCAATTGGGCTTCCACCGCAGAGCGCACCGATGTGGTGATCGCTCTGGCCGATCCGGCCTTTGGCTCCATCGTCAATGACGGCGTGCTGAACGCAGCCATTGCCGAAATGAAGGTGGATCAGGAAAGACTGAAAAAAATCAGCTACCTGCGGCAGAGAGGCTTTATCCTGGAAGGCTTGCTGGGACCGCTGATGGGCGGTTATGCGGGCGGCCCCGCCGAAACCTCCATTTGCCATATTGCCCACCACTTCCTGGCAGCTTGCGTCTATCGCACCGATATCAACGTGGGCTTCCCCATCCATATCAACTATTGCTGCAATACTACTCCCGAGATGCTCTGGCTTACCTCCATCATCAACCAGGCGTTGGCACGCAACTGCAATATCCTCAAGCTTTCCAATATGTTCAATCATGCCGGCCCCAATACCGAATGCTGCATGTTGGAATCTGCCTGCTATGGCTTGGCTGCCACCGTGTCCGGCGCCGATGCATTGGACTTGGGCGCTCTGACCATGAACCGTCATCCTCTGCGTTGGGCGGTGCAGGAACCCAAGCTGGCTGCTGAGGTTGGTCATATCGCCGCCCGGATGGGCATTACCCGCAAACAGGCCAACGAGATCATCAAGGCTCTGCTGCCGGAATATCAGCATTTGCTGGGCACCATGCCGCTGGGCTCCAAATGGACCGAGTGCTATGATACCGAAAGACTGGTTCCCACCGACGATTATGCGGCGCTGGTGCAGCGGATGCATAAAAAGCTGGAAGGCTTCGGTTTGGATTGGAAGACCCTGCGCGTAGAGCGGTAATCGATTATCAAGTTTTTGTCCGTATCACCGTATCGGCTCAGCCCGGTCAAAACGGCCAGTTGCCGTTTCGACCGGGCTTGCCCGTTTTTACGGAAGGAGGCGCTTTTTATTCAACAGATCTTGCATTTTGAGCGCCAGTTTTTGGATGAATATGCGTTAAGCGTGTTTCGAGAGCTTAGTGGTATCGACCGCAACCCGAGAAAGCTGTCCGGCTTGCTGGAAAAAGGTTTGGCGCTGCGGCAGCATTTGGCGGAGGATTTGCTGTGCCGGGTGATTTGGGCGGATTTTGAACACTTTTCCCTGGAGGGGCAGCGATTAACGGTGGGCCAAACGGTTTTTACCGCCCCCGCCTTTACCGCATACCGGCCGGAGCAGCTTTGCCGGGTCTATGCGTATCTGCTGACCGGCCCCCGCTGGCAGGCGGAGGAAGGTGCGCCTACGCTGGAGCTGCTGCTGAAAACCAATTGGATTTCCGCCTATGTTACCGCAGCCTTTCGCTATTTGCAGCAATATTTTGAACGTAGTCTGGCGCCGGGGCTCAAGCTTTCTCCCTCTTTGGCCCCGGGCTATGGTATGGATGCCGGACAGATAGAGCAGTTTTTTCAGGTGCTGGATGGACCGCAGCTTGGCGTGACTTTGGTAGATGGTCGGATGATGGTTCCCTTAAGCAGCTGTGTTGGGATGTATTTGGTCTATCGCGCCGATTCGGTCAATCCATAAACTGTGCCATACGTCGTTGTTAGGACGGCCTGCGTCGGTCACGCTTATCCTTGCTCCCGTGCAGGTCGTCCCTTTGTTCTGTTTCTGCACGATCCGAAAGGTTGCTGAAATTTTCCGACATGGCAGAGGCGACGATTTATGGTGCTTGCCTGTTTGGACGGAAGGAAAAGAGGTGATCTAAATGAGAGTTGTATTTTTGCCCAATAATATTTTGCAAGAGGTGGCGGCGGGTAGTAATTTGCTGGATGCCATCAGCAGCGCGGGGATTGTTTTGGATGGTTCCTGTCGTGGCATGGGGCGCTGTGGCTGCTGCCGGGTGCAGATCGTTTCCGGCGATGCGGGGCAGCCAGATGGGGCGGAACAAAAGATTTTTACCGACGCAGAGCTGGCGGAAGGTTGGCGGTTGGCTTGTCGGGTAACGGTAAGCCAGTCCTTGCGGGTGCTGCTGCCTACCTTGACCAATGCGGATCACCGCAAAACCGGCTTGGTGTTTATCCCCGAGGATTTTCGGCCGGAGGGCACGGAGACCGGCTTGGGCGTGGCCTTTGATATCGGCACCACTACGGTGGTGGGGATGGTCTGGCAGCTGGCTACCGGACGATTGATAGATATTGAAGCCATGACCAATCCCCAAAGCGTGTATGGCGCGGATGTGATCAGCCGCATCAATTTTTGCGGTGAAGCTGCCGGAAATTTGCAAGTGCTTCAGCGCAAGGTGGTGGATTGCTGCAATACCTTGCTGGCAACAATGGCTGCCCGCAGCAATTTTGCGCCAGCTGCGATACACCGGGCGGTGGCGGTGGGCAACACCACCATGAGCCACCTGTTTTTGGGTGCGGAACCGTCCACCTTGGCGGAAAGCCCCTTTGCGCCGGCGTTTCGCGGCCCCCAGGAGCGTTTGTCCGGGCAGCTTGGTCTGGCGCTGGCCGGGGACGGGGTGGTGCGCGTACTGCCCAATATTGCCGGGCATGTGGGCTCGGATATTGTAGCAGGCTTATTGACTTGCCGTTTGCCGGAGCGTCCCGGAACCAATCTGTTTTTGGATATGGGCACCAACGGCGAGGTGGTTTTCCGGGACGAAAACTGTTTTTTGGCCTGCTCCACGGCAGCCGGGCCTGCCTTTGAGGGCGCGGCGATTTTTCAGGGAATGCGGGCGGCAGACGGCGCGATCGAAGGGGTGGAAATTGGCGAAGAGCAGTTGATTTTGCAAGTGATCGGCGGCGGCAAGCCCAGAGGAATTTGCGGTTCCGGCTTGATCGATGGGATTGCCTGTATGCTGGAGCTGGGCGTGATCGACCGGGGCGGCAGATTGCTGGATGCCGCTGCCGCAGCCAAGCGGCAGTTGCCTGCATGGATACAGCAACGGCTGACCCGGCGTGATGGAATGCCGGTGTTTCTCCTCTGGCAGGGAGAGGCAGGCGAGGAAGTGGTGATTACCCAAAAGGATGTGCGGGAGGTGCAATTGGGCAAGGGCGCCATTGCCAGCGGCGTCAATATTCTGTTGCAGGTAGCGGGAAAAACAGCGGCGCAGCTGGATCATATTTATTTGGCCGGTGCTTTTGGTAATTATATTAGGAAGGAAAGCGCCTTGGCCATGGGGCTGTTGCCGGAGATCGGGGTGGAAAAAATCGTTTCCGTGGGCAACGCCGCCGGTGCGGGCGCATCTATGGCCTTGCTTTCTCAGACGGAACGAGAAAAGCTGCTTTTGCAGATCCAAGAGGTGCGCCATGTGGAGCTGGCTCAATATCCCGGTTTTCAAGAGGAGTTTATGCGTTCTATGGGGTTTCCGCAGGTAAGAAATCAGTAATAACTGTAAACAGGAAAGAAAACAATAAGGAGGCTGTAACTATGAACGGAAAAGAAATCTTGTTAGAAGTATACCGGCATCATGATACTCCTCGGGTGCCTTGGGTGCCTTATGCTGGCATTCACGCGGCCAAGCTGGTAGGGTTGACCGCCAAGGAGATCTTATTGGATGGGGAAAAATGCTTTGCCGCCCTGATGGAGGTCAACCGGATCTATCGTCCCGATGGGCAAGTGGTGCTGTTTGACCTGCAAATGGAAGCGGAAATTTTGGGCTGTGAACTGAAATGGGCGGATGATGCGCCCCCTTCGGTAATCACCCATCCCTTGGAGGAAGAAGAAAACAAAAAGATCCCCTCTTTGGATACGCTGCCCAAGCCCGGCGATGGACGGATTCCTTTGGCGGTGGATATGGTGCGGCGGCTTAAGGCGGAGGTTGGCGACGATACCGCCTTGTTTGGTCTGATTACCGGGCCGCTGACTTTGGCTTCCCATCTGCGGGGCACCAATTTCTTCCGGGATATGTTCCGCGACCAGGCTTTTGCCAAGGAATTGCTGGGCTATTGCACGGAAGTGAATAAGCGGATGGCAGAAATCTACATAGAAGCCGGAGTGGATATTGTGGGTGCGGTAGATCCGGTGCTTTCGCAAATTTCCGCCAAGCATTTCAATACCTTCCTGCTGGATTACTATACGGATTTGTTTACGGTGATCCGGGAGAGGAACGTTTTTTCCGCCTTCTTTGTTTGCGGTGATGCTACCCGCAATATCGAGGTGATGTGTCATTCTCATCCCGATTGCATCGCTGTGGACGAAAACGTCAATATGGCACAGGCCAAGGAAATCACCGACCGCTACAATATCGTGCTTTCCGGCAATATCCCGCTGACCTCCATCATGCTGTTTGGTACCCAGCAGGATAATATGAAATATACTCTGGAAATGCTGGACACGCTAAATCATCACAATCTGGTGATCGCCCCCGGCTGCGATATGCCCTATGATATCCCCATCGAAAACACCGTTGGTATCGTGCAGGCCATTCATGAGCCGGAGCAGGTGCGGGAGATGCTGAAAAACTACGAGGCGGTGGACGACGATATTCAGGTGGAGCTGCCGGATTACAGCAAACGCACCAAGCCCTTCCTAGAGGTGTTCACCTTGGATTCTGCCTCTTGCGCCGCCTGCACTTATATGTACGCCGCCGCCTGCGACGCCAAGGAGCATTTTGGTGACGCCATAGACGTGATCGAATACAAATATTTGATCAAAGAGAACATTGCTCGCTGCAAAAAGGTGGGCGTGCAGCATTTGCCCAGCATGTACATTGACGGAGAGCTAAAATGGTCCTCCATTATCCCTGAACGGGAGCTGCTCTTTGCCGAGTTGGAAAAAGCCATCGACAAATACAAAAAATAACAAAAAAAGCCGCGGCATTTTTGCCGCAGCCTGCAAGCAGCGTATGATAATTTTGCGACAGCTTGTCTTGCCGGTGATTGCTTTTGTGGCAGGAACCGTAAGGCGACTGTCTTACGGCTCCTGGCAGCCTGTCGCACGTTACAGAATAGGGGGAAAGAGTGACCGGCTCTTTCCCCCTATTTG
>CAYOVS010000070.1:0-8076 GCA_964407445.1 uncultured Peptococcaceae bacterium | reverse complement strand
TTCATTTTACAAGAAAAACCTAATTTGGAATATATTTCCAAATTAGGCTATTATTCACTTTATGTTCAAGCAAAGAACACATTATATTCACATTCAAAACTTTTTCTACTCACAGTACCACGCTATACTGAAAATAGCGTGATACAAGCTTTCCGGAGGATACGATGACACCATTCAAAAAAATACAAAGCAAAACCACAGCGGTTTTGCATAATTTAAAGGCGATAAAAATCTGCATTGTTATCGTTTTTTTTATTGCAGTATTGGGAATTCTGCTGTTGCAGCAAAATAGTACCAGCAAAAAAGGAGATTATCTTACTGTTGCCCTTTTGCAACAGCAGCCCACTGCGATTTCCTGGCAATATCAGGGCACACAATACGACTTGCTGTATCAAGACGATAGCTGGCAATGTCCCCAGCTTGCCCAATATCCTGTGGATCAAAAAAAAGCCTTGGCTTTGGCCTTGGCGCTGCAAGAGCTGAAATCCCGGGACAAGGTTGCCGATGACAGCAGTCTGGCCGCTGCTTATGGTCTGACACAGCCCTTAACAACCATTACCGCAACCAATGAAACCGGCGATAGCTATACCTGTAGCCTGGGTGAAAAAGATGGCGCGTATTATTTATCCGTGGCAGAGGGCGACGGGATTTATGTAGCGGACAAGACCTTGGCCGCCAGCCTGCAAACGGATATGGGCGCACTGTTGCAGCCGATGCAGCTATGTACGGTCAATCCGGCTTCGATCAACAGCTTTTCCGTAGAGCAAAGCGGCGCTACGCTGCAATTTGTTTTTTATCCCCATAGTTTACCGGAAGAAGTATATTCCATTGCCTTCACCTGGTTTACCCAAGACAGCGCCGGTGGGCATCAAGCAGCCGATAGCATCAATACCGAGGCCTTTCTCAAGCAGCTGACCGAGCTGACCGCAGCTTATATGCTGCCGGTTACCCAAGCTTCCACCGTTGATCTGGCAACCTACGGCTTGGCCCAGCCTTGGGCCAAAATCAACCTGGGCTATCAGGAGGCGGTATCTGGCGATAACGGTCAGTCCACCGAGACCATTCAAAACAAAACCGCCGTCATCAGCATCGGCGGGCAGACAGAAGACGGCGATTATTATGTATGCAGCCAACCGGAAGGCGCGATCGGCATTTTGGATGCGGATACGGTGCGGCAAATTATTTCCACCAAAAGAGCAGATTTTGTACCTCAAGATATTTGCCTAATCGAGCTTTCCGGTGTAAACAAACTTTCCCTCAATTATCAGGGGCAATCCACTACTTTCACCCGGGTGGAACAGGTGGATGAAGCAGCATCCCAAGGAACACAAGCAGTTTTGGCTATCACCTACACTAAAAACGGCCAAGAAATCGATCAGATGGCCTTTGAGGATTGCTACGCTCAGCTGGTCAGCATGCGGGCAGCCGGGTTGGCGGAGCAGGCAGGCGGCGAAGCCATCGCCTCCCTGACCTTTACCCGCAACTCCTCCCGCAACTATCCCAGCATGACCCTGCGTTTTTTAAGCTACGATGACCAAAACTATCTGGTGGATTTTAACGACAGCCAAAGCCTGCTGGCAGACAAGCAAACGGTAGACCGGTTCCTCTCTACTCTGGCACAATTGTAGTCCCACTGGTTATCGCATATATCTGCCGTTTTCATCCACATCCACCACGATCACTTCTGCGCCGATTTTTTTCACAGCAGGCCAGGGGATGGAAATCTGCCGCCGGGACGAGCCGGACATGGCAGCAAACCCCCGCTGCGGCGGCACGGTAATTTCCAGAATTCGCCCGTTTTCCGGATCGATCAGCAAATCGCTTTCTCCGGCTACCCCCAATATCTCCCCGTCATAAAGATTTATAATTTTTTTGTCGGCAAAATCGCTTAAATGCATTGTGGACGCCTCCCCATATTCCGGGTTTTACCAAGAGAATATGCAAAAACAAGCCCGGCTATGCCCCCAGTTGCCATACCATTTCCCCCAGTGCATGGCATACCCAGGGCATGGCCGGGCAAAAGTAATTGGGGCGATCGTTCCTCTAATGGGGAAAAACTGCTGTGGATTGACGAAAGCAGCTGCGCATGATATCCTTGTTTGAGAATACAAGAAGGAATGAGAAAATCATGCTCAAGATCACCTTAAAACAACTGGAAGCTTTTGTAGCCACTGCAGAAAACAGCAGCTTTACCAAAGCTGCGGAACAACTATATCTCAGTCAATCCACTGTAAGCTGTCATGTGCAGGATCTGGAGCAAATTTTAGGCATGCAATTACTGCAACGGGACAGCAAAAAAAAGAGCACCCTCACCGCCCAAGGCAAACAGGCCTACACCGCCGCGCTGGAGATTCTCAGCCGCTGCCAAGAGCTGGAGCAAGTATCTGCCGGCAACGGCCAGCAGGAAGAGCTGTCCCTAGGCGCATCTACCGTGCCTGCCCAATATCTGCTGCCAACACTGATGTCTACCTTTTTGCGGCAGCATCCCGGCTGCCGCTATTTGCTGCAAAGAGCAGACAGCTCCCGCATCCACCAGCTGCTCAAAACAAACCAGATTCGGCTGGGGTTTGTCGGCGCCCAGCTGGATCCCCGGGGCTGCAACTATCTGCCGCTGCTTCGGGACAAGCTGGTGGTGATTACCGAAAACAACGAGCATTTCCGGGATTTGCGCCGCCGGGGCGTCTTGGGCAAACAATTGCTGGAGCAGCCGATGATCGCCAGAGAGGAAAGCTCGGGAACCCAGCAATCCTTGCATGCCTACTTGCAGAAAATCGGTCTTTCCCCGCAAGATCTGCGGATTATCGCTAGGATGGACAACCCCCAATCCATAATCAACTGGGTACAACAGGGCTTGGGCATTGCCGTCATCTCCTCTCTGGCCATCGCCAAAGAAGCGGCATTGGGAAAACTGCTTACTTTTGAACTGGATGAAGAAGGCATTTACCGCGACCTGTATCTGGTATGGCTAAAAGAATCCCATTTGAGCAGGGTGGAAACAAAATTTATCGCCCATATCCGGGCTACCGTAGCCGAGTGCAAACCCAGCGTCCCCTAAAAAATCATTGAAAAAAACGATAACAGCCCCATTATTATCGAAAACTGAAATTGTGTTTGCCTTCTCTCCGCTTTATACTAAAAAGAGGATAAAATAGATCAAAGGAGAGAACACTGTGAAGAAAATCAGTTGGTTGGTAATCGTTACCGGAGTTGTTGTCGGTCTGGCCGCATTGGTGTTGACCGCTGCGGGCAACCCGGCGAATATGGGGTTCTGTATTGCCTGTTTTTTGCGGGATATTGCAGGCTCTGTGGGATTGCACAGCGCGGCCAAGGTGCAATATCTGCGGCCGGAAATCATTGGCCTGGTACTGGGCGCCTTTCTCATGTCTTTGGCCGGGAAAGAATTTCGCCCCAAGGCCGGATCTTCTCCGGCAACCCGGTTTTTGCTGGGCGCTTT
The DNA here is from genome assembly GCA_964407445.1 of uncultured Peptococcaceae bacterium. GTDB lineage: Bacteria > Bacillota > Dehalobacteriia > UBA4068 > UBA4068 > JAILCQ01. Next base: position 4,622 of record CAYOVS010000070.1, on the reverse strand, counting down.
TGTGATGATCGGCGCGCTGGTATTTTTGGGATGTCCCCTGCGCATGGTCTTGCGGCTGGGCGGCGGCGACGCCAACGCGCTGGTGGGCTTGGCCGGATTTATCATCGGCATTTTGATCGGCATTCAATTTCTCAAACGGGGCTTTTCGCTTAAAAGAGCCTATCCCATGGGAAAAACCGAAGGCACGCTGCTGCCTTTGGTGATGGCAGGCTTGCTGCTCTTGGCGCTGGTAGTCCCTGTGCTGTTTCAGGCCAGCACGGAAGGACCCGGCTCCAAGCATGCGCCGCTGCTGCTGGCATTGGTGATTGCCCTGGCGGTAGGCGCGCTGGCGCAAAAGGCACGACTGTGCATGGTGGGCGGCATCCGGGATTTCATCCTGTTCCGCGACGGCAAGCTGCTTTCCGGTTTTATCGCAATTTTGGTTACCGTACTTGTTGGCAATCTGCTGCTGCACACCTTTAAATTTGGTTTTGAATTGCAGCCCATCTCCCATAGCAGTCATCTGTGGAATTTGCTGGGAATGGTTTTAGTAGGCTGGGGCTCGGTGCTGCTGGGCGGCTGCCCGCTGCGGCAACTGATCCTCTCCGGCGAAGGCAACGGCGATTCCGCCATAACCGTATTTGGGATGATTTTAGGCGCGGCACTGGCGCATAATTTTGGTTTGGCCGGCAGCGCCGATGCGGTCAACGAAGCACAGCAGCTGGTGGTTGGCGGGATCTCCACCGCCGGCAAAATCGCGGTGCTTTTGGGCTTTGTGGTTTTTGCAGCCATTTCCCTAATCAACCTGCCCAAACAGCAACAAGCAACCGATGCCGCAAAAGAAGCGGCATAATCGCCAAAAGGAGGACGCGCCAATGCTGGACGCCAGAGGATATTCTTGCCCCATGCCCGTCATCATGGTCAAAAAGGAAATAGACAGCACCGCACCAAATACACTGGACGTGTTTTTGGACAGTCAATGTGCGGTAGAAAACGTCAGCAGCTTTGCCAAAAGCCGGGGCTATCAGGTGGAGGTTGGGGAAGCAGGCGATGAATTTAAACTGGTTTTGCATAAATGAACCAGTATCTTGCCACCTTTCACACCCATTTATCGGCAATGCTGACCAGCCGGGCTTTGCAGCAGCAAGGCCGCTCCGTGCAAATGACCCCGGTACCAAGAAAGCTGAGCTCCTCCTGCGGCACCTGCCTGCGCTATCAGGGGGACGATCCCGGCCTGTCCGCTATGGATGCCGATCTGGAAAGCATTTATCTGCAAACAGCAGAAAACACCTATTTGCTGCTACAGGAAAACAACGGGGAATAGCATAGCAGCAAGCTTTCGATAAACAACATAAGCAACAAAACAAGCGAGGACACCCTGTCAAAACACCGTTTTACGGCAGTTTCGACAAAAGGCCCTCGCTTGTTATCGCTTTTATCCCATAATCCCACAGTTCCCGGCAAGTTATTCCCCGGCATATCCGGCGATCACCTGCAAAAAATCCTCGGCGTAGCGCTGTGCTTTCACCTGCCCCACCCCGGAAACCTGCAAGAACCCGGCCAGATCTCGGGGCGCTTTGGCGGCCATATCCGTTAGCGTGGCATTGGAAAAGATCACATAGGCGGGAACGCCTGCCGCCGTTGCCAGCCGGGTGCGAAGCGCCTTTAGCGCGGTAAGCAAGCCTTCGTCAGCCGCAATTTCAGCAACGGTGGAAGATGTGTGGGACGCAGATGTTTGCGGCAAGGTTTGCAGCTTCACCGGCATGGTCACCCTTTCCCCCCGAAACAGCACCTCTCCGGCACGCTCCGTCAAATGCAACACCGGAAATTGACCATCCTCCAGCTGCAAGTAGCCTTTGTCGATCAAACAATCTATATATTGGCGGATCTGGGTAACGGTGTTCTGCCGCAGCAAGCCATAGGTGGGCAATTGATCCAGCCCCAATTGTAACACACGTTTCTCCCGGCTGCCACGCAAAGCACGCACATACAAGGTGATCCCCAGCCCAAAACCAAATTTATGCTCACACCGCACCACGCAGGAGAGAATTTTTTGCGCCTCAATGGTAATATCCCGATTAGTCACAGGCGTATTGCAATTGCCGCAGTTGCCGCAATCCCCCTCATGGGTTTCGCCAAAATACCGCAGGATAGTAGCCCGCAAACAATCGCCGGTTTTGCAATAGGCTGTCATCGCCGCCAGCCGCTGTAGCTCCCGGTTCTGCACCTCCTGCCGTTCCTGTTCAGAAAGCACCGTATTTTCCGATGCATTGCAGATCAAATACTTGGCCGTCTGCACATCTCCGGCGGAAAATAGCAAAATACAATCGGCCGGTTCCCCATCCCGACCGGCACGCCCTGCCTCCTGATAATAGCTCTCCAAATTTTTGGGCATATTGTAGTGGATCACAAAGCTGACATTGGATTTATCAATCCCCATGCCAAAGGCGTTGGTTGCCACCATCACCTGCACCCGGTCATAGACAAAATCTTCCTGATTTTGTCGCCGCTGCTGCTCAGAAAGACCGGCATGATAGCAGGCGGCGCCAATCCCCCATTGTCCCAAGGCATCACATACCGCTTCTGTACCCTTGCGGGTAGCGCAATAGATAATGCCGCTCTTTCCCGAACGCTGCTCCAGCAGCAGCCGCAGATACTCCAGCTTATGCTGGGGCGTCTCCACCTGAAAACAGAGATTTTGCCGGTCAAAGCCGGTGGTAAGCAATAAGGGCTGCCGCAAGCGCAAAATGCGCACGATATCCTGCCGCACCTCCCCGGTGGCGGTAGCGGTAAAAGCGCCCACCGCCGGGCGATAGGGCAGCTTGTCGATAAACTCCACAATTTTGAGATAGCTGGGGCGAAAATCCTGTCCCCATTGAGAAACACAATGGGCTTCATCCACCGCAACCAAAGAAATCCGGCAATTGTCGGCCAAACGTAAAAAATCCGCCGTAGCCAAACGCTCCGGCGCCACATAAATGATTTGATAGCGAGCCGCCTCCGCCCGGGCAAACACCTGGCGGTATTGGGATGGGGTCAGCGAGGAATTGATAAAAGCCACCGGCACGCCCGCCGCTACCAGCGCCGCCACCTGATCCTGCATCAGCGAGATCAGCGGCGAAACCACCAGCGTAATCCCGGGCAGCAGCAGCGCCGGGATTTGATAACAAAGGGATTTTCCTGCGCCGGTGGGCATCACCCCCAGCACATCCCCACCGGAAAGCAGCGCATCAATAAGCGCCTCCTGCCCTGGGCGGAAGGCGCTATGACCAAAATATTGTTTTAAGACTGCAAGCTTCTCCATATGGGCTCCTCACCCTGCGAACTACAGTACAGACTGTTCCGCAGCAGCAAGCTGCCGATCCTTTGGGACAGGCCGGGCGGCGGGCTTGGGCTTACGGTGTATGCTCTGTCCGGTAGGCTTCGTCCGGGATCAGATCCCAATCCACCTTGGCCGGTTTACCATTGTCGTTTTGGACGATACCGCCCCAGCGGTCCCCGTCATATACATAAATCACCGGATTTTCTAAACCGGTTTCTTCATCCAGCACCGATTCCATAGCCGCATAGGGCCATTTGACAGAAATCACCACATCGCCTTCGTCATCCACATAACCGTATAAATCATCCCTTTTCACCCGGGAAATGGGCCATCTGGTATTAAAGGTATTGGGCTGATATTCGTCCCACAGCGGCTCGATCACCACCTGTCCATATTGATCTACCGCACCATACAACCCATCCCTGGATACACCGATCAATTTGGTGGAATACTTACCGTTGTGGTTGATTTCGGGGGTCACCTCATCCCAGCTATCCTCAGCAAGCAAGGTGGTGCCGGTGGATTTATCATAGAAGCGCCACTGGTCATCCTTTTTGAGCGCATAGGCATAGGGTAAGACCAAAATATCCTGATAGTCGTTGGGCAAAAGCTGATTGCGGGATGCATCATACAAGCCCAAATGCCCTTCCTCACCGGCAATATAATATTGCTTATAGCGATGCAGGGTGTCCACACCGTTGCTATCCGGCTCGGTATAATAAAGAATTGTCAACTTGGCGTTAGCCATATCGGTATAGATAACCTCTCCGCTGCCATCCTTGATCATAGCACGCAAAGAATCCATGCCACCGTTTAATAAACTAAACGTACCATCCGCAAAGGCATGCATCCCCAAGCTGCTGCAAAGCGCAACGGCAACTAAGCCGCCTTTAAATATCGTTATCAGGGTTGCCCCTTCTGCCTTCTTAATCATCTGTTTGGAGTCCTCCCAAATCATTACTATTCTATCAGATATAGAAGAAAACTACAATTGAATTTTTACGATAATTCTAGTTAAATTTTATTTTTCAATTGTATTCATAAGGGTCTGTGATATAATGCTATCTATAGGTCTTTACTGATTAAAATGTCGAAACTATACTTCCGTTTAGAAAGGACTGGATAACACACTATGAAAGCCATTATTATCGGCGCCGGTAAGGTTGGTTATTCTCTGGCCTCCGTATTAAGCAAAGAAGGCCACGAGGTTACCGTGGTAGAGTCAAAGCGCCGCCGTTTGGATATGCTGGCCGAGCATTTGGATATCAACGTAATAGAGGGAAACGCGGCCAAACTGGACACCTTGAGAGCAGCAGGCGTT
>CAYOVS010000069.1:0-8121 GCA_964407445.1 uncultured Peptococcaceae bacterium | reverse complement strand
CCACACCCAAAGCAATATCTAAAGCCAGAGAGCCGGTGGGGATTACATCAATGGCGGTAACGCCCCGCTCGCCCATACGCATTACCGAGCCTTTACCAAATTGCTTTTCGATCTGCGCCAAAGCAGCAGCCAACGCATCCTGTTTGTCCTGTTTGGTTGTTGGCATATTTTGCAGCCGATCGCTTTTTGCATTACTTTTATCCGCCATGATTGAGCCTCCTCTGGAACATATGTTCGATGTTTATACTATACACGAAACGGGATGAAAATGCAAGAGGCGTGAGAAAATAATTGTTCAAAAGCCCAAAAGGGCTGCTTTTTAGCAGCCCAGTTCTTTGAGCATAGAGGCAATCAGTTCCTGCAATTGGTCAGCAACCTGAGCCAAGGGCACCTCCAACACCTGTCCCGTAGCCCGCACCTTGATCTCGGCCATACCGGTTTCCTTGCATTTTTTACCCATGGTGACCCGCAGCGGGAAGCCCAGCAGATCCGCATCGTTAAACTTGACGCCGGGGCGCTCCTTGCGGTCGTCGATCAGAACCTCTACCCGGCGGCGCTGCAGCTCCTGATACAGATTTTCCGCCTGCTCCACCAGATATTCGTCTTTATCGTTGACCGGCACGATTTCCACCTGCCAGGGCGCAACGCTCATCGGCCAGACGATGCCGTTTTCATCATGATTCTGCTCGATCACCGCCGCCATGGTACGACCCACGCCGATGCCGTAGCAACCCATGACCATATCGTGTTCCGCACCCTTTTCATCCAGATAGCGGGCGCCCAGCTTTTCGCTGTATTTGGTATGCAGCTTAAAGATCTGACCCACCTCGATCCCTCTGGCCGTATCCAGCGGCGCGCCGCAAATAGGGCAGGCTGCACCCTTTTCTACCAAAGCAATATCGGCTACGGTATCAATACGATAATCGCCCCGCTGATAATTGACGTTTTTCAGGTGATGATCTTTTTCACCCGCGCCGCATTCGTGATTGACCATCAGCGGCACTTCCCGGTCGGCTATCACCGGAATATCTTTCCCCAAGCCCACAGGGCCGCAATAGCCAGGCTCCATCCCATGCTGCCGCACGGTTTCGTCATCGGCAAAGAACAGCTCCACGCAGCCCAAAACATTGGCTAGCTTGACTTCGTTTACCTGCCGGTCACCCCGGATCAGCACCACCACAAACTTACCGTCGGCCACATAGCAAAGGGTTTTTACCGAACGGTTGGCAGGAATATTGAGCAAAACAGAAAGCTCCTCCACCGTCTTGCAATTGGGAGTTTCCACATTGACGATTTCCGCAAACGACTCGCCTACGCCGGTGGGGCAGGGATCTACCGCAGCAATCTCATCGGTAGCGGCATAATGGCAAGCATTGCAGAACAAAATCTGGCTCTCGCCCACTTCGGACAAGGCCATAAACTCATGGCTGCCGGAGCCGCCAATGGCGCCGCTGTCCGCTTCTACCGGGCGGAAGGTCAAACCGCAGCGGCTGAACACGTTGGTGTAGGCCGTGTGCATTTTTTTGTAGCTGATATCCAGACCTTCCTCATCCCGGTCAAAGGAATACAGATCCTTCATGATAAATTCCCGGCAGCGCATCAGACCAAAGCGAGGACGCCGCTCATCCCGAAACTTGGTCTGGATCTGATACGGCAGCAAAGGCAACTGCTTATAAGAACGGATATCATTGCGCACATGAGCGGTGATCAGCTCTTCGTGGGTAGGGGCCAGCAAAAAGTCCCGGTCATGCCGATCTTTCACCCGCCACAGCTCCTTGCCGTAGACGTTCCAACGACCGGATTCCTGCCACAGCTCCGCCGGATGTACGGTGGACATGAACAGCTCCTGCCCGCCCTGGGCGTCCATCTCCTCGCGAATAATATTCATAATCTTTTTCATCACCCGCCAGCCTACCGGCATATAGGAATAAATGCCCATAGCGACCTTGTGGATCAAACCGGCCCGCAGCATCAACTGATGGCTGGCAATTTCCGCTTCTGCGGGCACCTCCCGCAGGGTGGGTGAATAAAGCTGACTCATTCTCATAAAAAAGTTCCTCCATCTGCTATTTGTAAATTTAAATTTTAAGCTCCTATTCGGCTAAAAGCTTGTCTACCCCTTGCAACAACGCCGACAGCAATTGATCGGCAGGATATTTGCCAACCGTTTGGCCGTGGATAAACAACAATCCGCAATCCTGCCCCCCGGCAATGCCGATATCGGCGTCCGCCGCTTCCCCTGGGCCGTTGACAACACAGCCCATCACGGCAATCTTCAGCGGCTTTTTGGGGATCTTGTCCGCCAACGCCTGCTGCACCCCTAGGGCCAAGCCCTCTACATCAATCTGGGTGCGGCCGCAGGTGGGGCAGGAAATAAAGGTGAATCCTTCCTGCCGCAGCTCCAAAAAGGAGAGGATCTTTTTGGCGGCAGCGACCTCCCGCACCGGGTCGCCGGTAAGGGATACCCGAAGCGTATCGCCAATCCCCTCGCTCAGCAGCGCGCCAATGCCCAAAGCCGATTTGAGAACGCCGTCGGCGGGGGTTCCCGCTTCGGTTACCCCCAAATGCAAGGGATAATCCGTTTTCGCGGCCATTTGCCGGTAGGCTTGCAGCATCACCGGCAAAGAGGTGGCCTTTAACGAGATTTTGATCTCAAAAAAACCTTGATCCTCCAACATTTCCACATGGCGCAAGGCGCTTTCACATAAAGCCTCTCCGGTGCAGCCGCCGTATTTCTGCCGCAGCTCTTTTTCCAGCGAGCCGCCGTTCACCCCTACCCGAATCGGTATCCCGGCTGCTTTGGCCGCGGCGGCCACCTGAGCCACCTTGTCTTTGCCGCCGATATTGCCGGGGTTGATCCGCAGACCGGCGATACCGGCCCCCACTGCAGCCAGCGCCAAACGGTAATCAAAGTGAATATCCGCCACCAAAGGCAGCGGCGAAGCCATCACGATTTGCGGCAAAGCGGCAGCGTCCTCCCTATCGGCCACCGCCAAACGGCCGATCTCCGCACCGGCCTGCGCCAAAGCCTGCAATTGGCCAAGGGTAGCGGCAATATCGGCGGTACGGGTATTGTTCATGGATTGGACAGAGATAGGGCTGCCGCCGCCGATGGGCACCTTGCCCAAATGGACGGTTCTAGTTTGTTTTCTTGCAAAAGGAACAGTCATCGTCTTCTATGCACTCCTCTTAACCGATCAGGCGCAAAATATCCCGATAGGTAATCAGCAGCATTAGCCCCATCAGCAATGCCAGACCGATAAAATTGATCATCCCTACTCGGTTGCGGTCAAAGGGCTTGCGGCGAATGGCTTCCACAATCAAAAACAGCAATTGGCAGCCATCCAAAGCGGGGAAGGGCAGTAAATTGATCACGCCCAGATTGATGCACAAATAACCGGTCAGCAGCAGCACCGATTTGACGCCGTAATCGGCAGCTTGATCCACCACCGTGACAATACCCACCGGGCCTGCCACATCAAGGGGAATCTCCCCGGTACACATCTGCACCAAAGCCATAATCAGCAGCCGAGTAAACTCCACAGACTGCCGGGCTCCCAGGGCAATCGCGGTAAAAATATTTTGCCGCACCACCATAGGCTGCACGCCCAGCTTCCAGGTGCTGCTTTCCTGGTCATAATAGCCCTGCACCGTTACGGTTTGCCGCTGGCCGTCCCGCTGGATCACCACCAACATCGCTTGCTGATCGGTTGCTGCGTCTACCGCACCGGCAATATCGGACCATTGCGTGACTGGAGTGCCGGAGATTTCCACAATTTGATCGCCTGCCTGCAAACCGGCTGCTTCCGCCCCGGAATCCGGCACCGGCGCACCGATGTAATTGGCTGGCGAATAGCTGCCCAGCATCATAAAGATAATGATGAAGATGAGGATCGCCATCAAAAAATTCATCAAAGGCCCGGCGGCAATCACCAGCATCCGTTGCCACACCGGCTGCATATTAAAGGCTCGGGGGTCATCGCTGCTTTCTTCCTCGCCAATCATTTTACACCAACCGCCAATGGGAAGCAACCGGATCGTGTACTGGGTTTCTTTTCCCTGCCAGGCAATCAGCTTGGGACCCATGCCCATGCTGAAATCGGTAACATAAATACCGCAGGCCTTTGCCGCGATAAAGTGGCCAAACTCATGACTGATAACCAAGAGACAAAATATCAGAATAACGATCAATGCGGTTAAAATAGGATTCCCTCCTTTGTACCCAAGTCTGCGCCCAGTGATGCCAATGTACTATTTGTTCCAAATCGGCAGCTTCTCCATCGGGGCAGGCCGCCAAAACCTCCGCCAAACCTCTGCTGATGGCGGAAAAAGGAATTTTCTCCTGCAAGAACAGCGCTACCAGAGCCTCGTTGGCGGCATTAAACACCACCGGCGCCGCTCCGCCCATTTGCGCCGCGTTCACCGCCAGAGAAACCCCGGGAAAGCGCTTTGCATCCACCTGCTCAAAATGTAATGCCCCCGCCTGCCACAGAGGCAGCCCCGGGGTCAGCCCAGGACGGCGCTCCGGATACAGCAGCGCGTACTGAATCGGCAAACGCATATCGGGGCGGGCCAATTGCGCCTTGCTGCTGCCATCCACAAACTCCACCAAAGAATGAATAATGCTCTCGGGATGGAGCACGGCCTCAATTTTATCATAGGGGATTTGATACAAATGATGGGCTTCAATCATTTCCAAGCCCTTATTGACCATGGTGGCGCAATCCACCGTGATTTTTGCGCCCATCCGCCAATTGGGATGCTGCAAAGCCATTTGCGGCGTTACCTCCGCCAACTGTTGGGCAGAAAACTGTCGGAATGGGCCACCGCTGGCGGTCAGCACCAGTTTGGCAATGCTTTCCGGGCGTTCTCCCTGCAAGCATTGCCACAGGGCGGAATGCTCGCTATCCACCGGCAGCAACCGGATCCCCTGCTGGGCGGCCTGCCGCATCACCAAATCGCCGGCGGCCACCAGAGCTTCCTTATTGGCCAGCGCAAGATCCTTGCCGGCCGCAATCGCCGCCAGCACCGGACGCAGCCCGGCTACCCCAGAGATGGCCGCTACCGCCAAATCGCCACCAGCATAGGCCGCAGCGGCAGCCACGCCATCCGCTCCGGCCAGAATCTCCACCGGACAATCGGTCAACGCCGCCTTGAGCGCCGGATAGGCGGTATCGTCGGCGATAGCGATCAACGCCGGGTGGTATTTGCGGCATTGCGCCGCCAGGGTTTGCCAATCCTGCCCGGCGGTAAGCACTACCGGCTGCAAAAGATCGGCAAATTGGTCACACACTTCCAAAGTCTGTCGACCGATTGAACCGGTAGAGCCTAATACAATCAAATTTTTTTTCATCGTATCGTCCACTTATTGTTTTATTTTTGGATTTTCCTCCACGATAGGAGGCGTAATCTGCTCCTGTTCCTGCCATTCCCGCTCAGCGGCTTCTTTTTCTGCGGCCTTTCGTTGACGTCGCTCTGCCAAATAAGCCATCAAAACCGCCAGACAAATAGGCCCAATAATCAAGCCTACCACGCCAAAGATCTCCATACCGATAAAAATCGCCGCCAAAGCAGCCAAAGGGTGCAAACCGATCCGATCTCCCACCAGCTTGGGTTCTAAAATATAGCGGGTGCTGGTAGTCATGGCATACACCACCAGCAAGCCGATTCCCATCCCCGTATTGCCGCTGACAAAATTCCAAACCGACCAGGGAATAATCAGCGTACCCGGCCCCAGCACCGGAATCACATCAAACACCCCGGTGAGCAACCCCATGGCCAAGGGGCTTTCCGCGCCAATCAGGGTAAAACCGGTCATGCAGATCACAATGGAGATGGTCACCAGCAAAATCTGGGCGCGGACATATCCGCCGATCACCGTTGAAAAGGATTCATAGGTACCTAAAACAGACTGGCGATGCTTTTTGGGGAAAAAACCGGCGATAACCGATTTGATTTTTTGTTCATCCCTGCACCAATAAAAAATAGCAACAATGGAAATCAAAATCACCAAAAAGGCTGCGGGCGTGCCTTTCGCCACAGAAAACAACACTCCCAAAGCTTTTGAAGCCCAAGAACTGATATTTTCTTTAACAATATCCAGATATTGCTGCAAAGGCCCTACGTCCAGCTCCAGCCGTTCGAACAAATTTTGGGCATAGACCATCAAATTGCCGGTATACTGGTTCAGCTCCGTGCTGTAATAAGAAAGCGTCAGCAACAAATCGCTGACCATAGAAATCACTAACATCACCACCAGCGTCACCAAAGCGGCAAGCAGCAGCAGCACCATCAGCACCGCTAACGAGCGGGGGAAATGCAGTTTCTGCACCAAAAAAGCCACCAAAGGCCGGGTAATCACCGCCACCAGCCAGGCGATAGCAAAGGGGAAGATGAGGATGCCAAAGAAATCGGTAATATAACCCAAAGCAGGCAATATTCGATAATAGAACAACGCAAAAGCCGCCGCACCGGCCAAGACGATCAAGGCGATCATCAACCAGCGAAGTAACTCCTCCTTGCTAAGTTCTTTCATAGATGCACTCCCTATCTTTTTCTTTAAAGGGATTTTACAAATGCAGCAACTTCAGCAACAGCAACATCACCGGTGCGGCCAGCAGAATGCTATCAAAGCGATCTAATACGCCGCCGTGACCGGGAAAAATCGTGCCGCTGTCCTTGACGCCGGCCATTCTTTTCAGTTTGCTTTCCAATAAATCGCCGATCTGCCCAAAAACCGATCCCACAAACACAAGCAGCAAAGCCTCTGTAATCTTTATGCCCAAAGCAGCTAGCGCATAACCCCCAACCAACAGGGTGGCAAAAATCAAGCCGCTGATCGCACCCTCCCAGGTTTTATGGGGGCTGATTTTCGGCGCAAGGGGGTGCTTGCCAAAGCGGCGGCCAATTTCATAGGCGCCGGTATCGGTAACCCACACCGTAAACAGCAGCAACAAGGCCTGCCGCCAATCGGCATACTCCAAACGCAGCAGCGCAAAAGCGGTAAACCCGGCAGAAATATAGGCAACGGAAAACAAGGCGAGTAGCCATTTTTGCTTGCATTGCACCCGCGGCAACAAACGAAACACTTCCTGCGCAGCCAAGCCGCCTAGCACCAACACCGGCGCAGCCATGGCCCAGCCGCCAAAATAGACAAAAACCAACAGCAATGGCACACCGACAATTGCAGTCAAGACTCGTTGTTTTTGCATAAGTAGCTCCTTTGAACCAAGAAACTCATCCCGTATTTTTATCAATATTTCGCTTATTTTACCTTACCAAACCGGCGTTGCCGATGCTGATAGGCAATGACCGCTTGCAGCATATCCCTTTTGCCAAAATCCGGCCACAGAATATCGGCAAAATACAGCTCACTGTAGGCGGACTGCCACAGCAAAAAGTTGCTGAGCCGCAGCTCACCGGAGGGACGAATCAGCAGGTCCGGGTCGGCTTCTCCTGCCGTAAAAAGCTGCGAAGCCAAACACCGCTCATCAATTTGGGCAGGATCCAGCAAGCCCAGACGCACCTGCTCCGCCAAAGCCCGCGCAGCCAAAACCAGCTCTCGCCTCCCGCCATAATTGACGGCAATATTCAGCAGCATCTTATCATTGGCAGCGGTTGCAGCCAAGGCCTTAGTCAATTCCTTTTGTACAACTTCTGGCAGAGCAGCCGTTTCGCCCAAAATGCCCAGCCTGATTTGATTATCATTCATGGTTCGCACTTCCCGGCGCAGATATTCGCCGAAAAGCTTCATCAAAAAATCAACCTCATCCTTAGGGCGCTGCCAATTTTCTGTAGAAAAAGCGTATACCGTTAAAATCTCTACGCCCAGTTCCCGGCAAATCTCCGCCGCACGGCGCATAGATTCCGCTCCCGCCTTATGCCCCATACTGCGAGGCAGATTGCGTTTGGCCGCCCAGCGGCCGTTTCCGTCCATGATCACCGCAATATGCTTGGGCAAACGCGCCAGATCAATTTGCGCCAGCAAATCCTGATAGGTCTCCTGCTGGGTCATACGTCCTCCAAATAAATTCGGTTTTTGCAGCAACGAGAAAAACGGCACAGCATTCACCGTATTTTACTATCATAACATTATCGCACAATTTTATCCTTTCGTCAATT
>CAYOVS010000068.1:6373-8189 GCA_964407445.1 uncultured Peptococcaceae bacterium | reverse complement strand
CTGTGTTTTACGAGATGGTAGTGCAATCGTTATAGGGAATAGCTTTACAAAATGCCAAACTGCAATCTATATGGAAACCTATTATGATGCAAATACAGATAATACTAGTCTTAGTTCAAATGACAATACTTTTGATAATTGTGAATATGAGGAATGGAAAACCAGTCCGATATACAAATTTACGGCTGATTGGTTAGTTAGTGCGGAGGCCAATGGCTATGAGCTGGCAAATGGTACATACCAGTATGCACCCAGCGCAAAAATTAAATCGAATTTGGCTGAGGCCATCGCCGATGCAAAAGATGGCGATACGATCGTGCTGGCATCCGGAACTTATGAATTTACTTCAAAGTTGAGTCTTACCAAAAGTATTACCCTTGTTGGTACTGATTCCACCACCATCAAGGCAGTAGATACTTTTGCCACCGACAATGACAGCAAGCATTTGCTTGGCGTCTATGGTGGCAGCGAGGTTACTTTGCGCAATTTGGTTTTGGATTCTGATAGCAAAGCCCATGGCGTAAATGTGTTTGCTGCTTCTACGCTCTATCTGGACAATGTTACTCTTACCAACAGCAAAGGTGCTGGAATGACGGTTAACGGTTCCACGGCTACCGCCACGAAACTGACAACTTCCGGCAATGCTTGGGGAGCAGTCAATGTGGATCCTGGCAGTGGCGTTACCACTCCTTCCAGCTTTACCCTGAACAGTGGCACCCTCAATGAAGCCAACAAGATCTGGTCGGATGGCAAGTATGTTAGCGATACTGCTACGGTAACGGTAACGGCTAGCGGTTATACGCCTTATATTCTAAGCGGGGTCACTTCCTGGATGACCAGTGCGCCGGAATATGTGGCTGCTATTGCCAGAACGGCAGGCACCGCTGTTTATGATACCTTGCCTGCTGCCATCGCCGATGCAAAAGATGGCGAAACCATTCAACTGGGACAGGATATTACCCTAGCAGCTTCCCTTGTTTTTAATACTAACAAGGCGGTTACGCTGGATCTGAACGGCAAAACGATAACTGGAGATGTAAAGAATCTGTTCCAGTTGACCAATGGGGCCGAACTGACCATTACCGATAGCACCCCAGCGGCAGAGGGCAAAATCCAAACCTCCGCGGACTATTTGTTTATGGTCAATGGTGGTAAATTGGTATTGGAAAAAGGTGCGTTTTTATCTTCCTTTGTGTGGAGTGATTTAATTTATGTACTCGGTTCTGCGGATGCCAACGCGGTGGATTATTCTGTGATTACCGTTGGTAAAAATGCAACTTTGCGCTATAACGGCGATCCTACTGCGGAACGCAAAGCATATGGCGTTGATATTAACAGAACGAATGCAAACAATCACGCCTATGGTGTCGTGGTCAATATTTACGGCACAGTAGATGCCCAAATGACATCCGTTTATATCAATGGTTCTATTAAAGATATCGACGGCAATGTGCCACAGATCAATATTTATCCCAGTGCAGAGCTTACAGGCAGCGTTTATGCGGCAGGCTATGGCAAATGGAATATCACCGGCGGTGATTTCAGCGGTGATATGGCGCTTTCCATCAAATCCGGCGAATGGAATATTTCCGGCGGCACCTTTACCGCTAATGGACCCTTTATGGATCCGGCTGCGGGCAATAGCAACGGCTCCGAGGATACCGGCGCCTGCGTCAGCATTACCAGCAATGCAGGCTATGCAAAACAGATCAAACTGAATATTACCGGCGGCACCTTTACCAGCGCCAACGGCTATGCCCTGTATGAAGGGATTGCGGACAAGAAAGATGATCCCACAACTCCGATGGCGCCCAAT
>CAYOVS010000068.1:0-6363 GCA_964407445.1 uncultured Peptococcaceae bacterium | reverse complement strand
CTATGTGACCAGCCTGCTGGTAAGCGGCGGCAGCTTCACCGGCGCTGCGGGAAAAGCTGCGGTGCAGATCGACAACTATCAAGATATCGCCGAGAAGGGCATCAGCGGCGGTGTGTTTAGTACCGCTCCCAACGCGGCCTATATCGCGGACGGCTTCGCAGTTGCGGCGGTAGGCGATACTTATCAGGTAAACGCAGTACAGGAATCCAATTATTACAATGTTACAGATAGAAAAACTTTAGCCGATGCTTTGCTGCGGGTAAAGGATGGCGGTACGATCAATCTGGCTGCAAAAGGCAGCTTTGTGGGTGATTTTGCGCTGACGCAAACCAATGTTACCATCACCGGTAACGGCAACACCATCACCGGTAATTTCTCCATTGGTGGTGCAGGTGCGGTGGTGCAGAATCTTACCATAACCGGCAATCTTACCATCGAAGATTCCGTAGGAAATGGTGACGTCACCCTGTCCGGCATAAAGATTAACGCCCCCTCTCAGCTGATTGTCAAGGGCGGCGGCGCTCACTCCATCGTACTGGCCAATTCCACCATCCCCGGTGTTTCCGTGGAAAAGGTGACCACTGGCGGTGAAGAAGTGGTGCGCATCGTGGTTGCTGCCGGTACGAAAGTAGATAATGTTACCGTGGATACCAATGGTGCAATTCAGGTAACCAGCGGCGGTACGGTCAGCACCGTAGCCACCGGCGCCGCAGCCGGAGACGCGATCACTGTTTCCGGTGCAGTAGGTACGGTGACTGCTTCTACCGGTACTGTGACCATTGCCGAGGGCGCTTCCGTAGGCACGGTCAATGCCAGCGGCGCAACGGTAAATCTGGCTGGTACTGCTACCAATGTAAACGCAACTGCCGGTAATACCAAGATCACCGGTACGGCGGCAACGGTTACGGCCTCTGCGCCCATCACCGTGGAAAATGGCGCGGTTGGCACTGCCAATCTGGCGGGAACTACCCTGACCGTAGCCGGTACGGCCAAGGTGGATGCAGTGGCAACAACCGGTAACAGTACGGTGGCCGGTGATTCTACCAAGGCCAATATTGCCAAGATCACCGTAAATAGCGGTACTACCACAGTTTCCGCCGATGCCAATGTGAGCAAGCTGGCGGTTGAAACTGGCGCTGCTGCACAAAACGGAAGTCAACAGAGTTTGACCGATGCGAACAATATCCCTGCTAATATTCTCAATGTGTCCAATGATACCACCACGGTTAAGACCACCACGACTGTTACCTTTAGTCTAGGCAAGGTCACTACCAATCTGGAGACTGCTACGGTGTTGGTGCCGATCACCATCTCCGGCGCCCCCCAGGGTGTTAACGGCTTTGAGATTTATGTCAATATTGATTCTGTCGCATCGTATCTGGATTTCACCGGTGTGAACAAGGGCGACGCAATCTCTGCTTGGACGATGTATTCCAATATTATGGCCAATGGTGCTTTAAAGATCACCGGCGTGGGTAATACTACGGCAAACGATGGCGCTGTGGTTGCAGTTCTGACCTTCAAGGCCAAGGACAATCTCTTTGTGGCGCAGACCGCAGTTTGCGATTTGCTGTTGACCAGCGACTGCCAAGCTTCTTGCGTTGGGGTGGACGACAACGGACAGGAAACCGGTTTGGATATTCAGAGAGTTCTCCGCAATGACGGTTCCGTCACCATCAACCCGGTGGATGTGCTGTTGGGCGATATCAATCTCAACAAAGCGGTTACCACCGCCGAGGTGGTTACTATCCTCAAATATTTGAATACCACAGATTATCTTGATGCCTACACGCTGTCCTTGTCCCAGATCCTCTCCGGCAATGTGGTTTTGATCAATGGCGAACAAATCAACAACAAGGCCAATATCACTGTGGAGGATGCTACTTATATCTTGACAAACGTGCATAACGATACTACAATTGACAGCCGCAAGGTTGTTACCCAGCCCTAAAATGATATATGAATTTTTTGCAAAAATTGTTGGATAACTGATCTTTCCCTGGTGCGCTTGGGGCATAGTGAATCTTATTGCTATGCCCCAAGGGCGTACCCGAAAGGAGAATACTATGAAGCGTTCTTTTCTGCTGTCGTTGCTTGTTCTGTGTTTGATGCTGCTGGTAGCGGTTCCTGCTTTGGCAGTTACCCCCACCTTGAGCGTCACCACGCAAAACGGCGCGGTGGGCGATACCATTTCTGTGCAGGTGGCTGTTGCCGATAACACCGGCTTTGAAGGCTGCATTTTGGGTCTGTGCTATGACGACGCCTATTTGCAGGGCGTAAGCTATCAGGCGGGCAGTGCTTTTTCCGGCCTTTCCGCCGGCAATGTAAAAAACTTTAGCAAAACCGCCAATAGCGCCATGGCCAGCTTTACCTTAGCTTCCGCCGAAAGCAATACGGCGGATGGGGTGCTGGTTACCTTTACCTTTAAAATTGTCGGCCGTCCCGCTTCCGGTTCGACCAGTGTTAAACTGGCAAAATATTCCGGGGACAGCTATTTAGTGCAAAATTATCAGGATGTGCCTGTAACCGTGGAAGATGCTGCGCCAATCGTTATTTCCGGCGGCAGTTATGTGGCGGTGACCGGCATTTCTTTGGATAAAAGCACCATGCAGATCAATATCGGTGGCAGCAGCGCCTTAAAGGCGACGATTAGCCCGGCTGCCGCCACCAACAGCAATCTCCGTTGGAGTAGCAGTGATGCAGCAGTGGCAGCCGTTTCCGCCAATGGGGTGGTCAGCGGCCTGCGCGGCGGCGTCTCCACCATCACCGTTACGGCTGCGGATGGTGGCTTTGCCGCTTCCTGCCAGGTAACGGTGGGGATTCCCCAAAATGATACGCCCGTTACCGGCGTTACCCTCAATCAAAGCGCGTTGGCCCTGGATATGGGCAAAACCGCCAAGCTTATCGCTACGGTGCAGCCTGCCCATGCGGCCAATACCAGCGTATCCTGGAAGAGCAGCAACGAAGCGGTAGCTACCGTGGTAAACGGCCTGATTACCGCCAAGGCGGCAGGCAGCGCCACGATCACGGTTACCACCGAGGATGGCGGCAAAACCGCTATGGCTACGGTGACTGTTTCTCAGCCGGTGGTGCATGTCACCGCCATTGATCTGGATCAAACCGCCCTGGCCTTAAACCCGGGGCAAAGCGCAACTTTGACCGCCACCGTCTATCCCGGCAACGCCGCAGAGCAAACCTATAGCTGGAGCAGCAGCAACGAGGCCGTTGCTCAGGTGAGCAACGGCAAAGTGGTTGCCAAAGCAGCGGGACAAGCGGTGATTACCGTGAAAACTACAGATGGCGCAAAAACCGCCACCTGCACCGTTACCGTAACCGATAAGCCCATTGCCGTCAGCGGCGTGGCCCTGAGCATCCCCCGGCTTAATTTGGTGGTAGGCAGCAGCAAAACCATCAGCGCCGCCGTGGAGCCTGCCAATGCTGCGGTGCAGACCATAACCTGGAGCAGCAGCGACCAACAGGTGGCTGCCGTAGCCGCCGGTAAAATTACTGCCGTGGCCAAGGGTAGCGCGGTGATTACCGCTACCGCGCAAGACGGCGGCTTTACCGCCGCCTGCGAAGTAACTGTGACAGAGGCGGAAATTGCAGTTACCGGGATCAAGCTGGATCAAACCAGTCTCAATCTGGTGGCTGGGCAAAAGCAAACGCTGATCGAAACGATTACCCCTAGGGACGCGACCAATCTGGACGTTACCTGGAAAAGCAGCGACACCGATGTAGTCCAGGTGAAAAACGGCAGAGTGACCGGAATCAGCGCCGGAACGGCAACGATTACGGTAACAACAGACGATGGCAAGTATACCGCCACCTGCCGGGTGACGGTTGCCGATAGCCAGAGCGCTGGTTCTTTGAGCAACTTTAGCCTTTCCGGACAGCCCTTCCCCTTTAGCGATATTCCTGCGGTATCTGGCAACTGGGTATATGAAGGTGTTTACAAAGCCTATCAGCTGGGGCTGATGAAGGGCAATTCCACCACCGCCCCCACCTTTGGCCCTACCGGCAGCTATAAAGTATCCGAAGCTTTGATGACGGTAGCCCGGCTACACAATATTTATATGGGCGGAGACGGTCAGATCGAAACCCCTGCAGTGTGGTATCAGGCAGCAGTAGACTACTGTATCGCCAATGGGATCATCAAAGCAGGCGATTTTGCCGATTATAACCGTAACATCACCCGGGCAGAAATGGCCTATGTGTATGCTAATGCTCTGCCCGACACGGATTTGGTGCAGATCAATTCCGTAACTGCTTTGCCAGATGTGCAATTGACGGATTTGTATGGCGCTTCTATTTTTAAACTGTACCGGGCCGGGGTGCTTAGCGGAAACGATGCCAAAGGCACCTATTATCCCAATAATAACATTACCAGACGGGAAGCGGCAGTGATTATCAGCCGCATGGCTTTGCCCGCGCAGCGTGTCAGCCTTGCTTTATCTGCTAATTAGCAATGAATCAGATTTGCCATTCCAGAAAGCAGGTTACCTATATGAACAATAAACGAATTGTTTTCGTCATGTCCCTGGCGTTGCTGTTGCTCGTGTTTTCCTTGCCGGTTTTGGCTGCGGACAACATCACCATGACGGTAGATGCCAAAGACGGACAAGTGGGGGAGTATATTTTTGCAACGGTGGGCATCGACAATAACCGGGATGCGGGTTTTTGCGCAGCGGCTTTCGGCTTGCTGTACGATCAGCGGTATCTCTTGCCGGTTGCCTATTGCACCAACTATGCGTATGGGTATAAACCGCTTGCGGATCCGGATTTGGCGGCAAAGATCGGTGATGAGTTGGCAAGGGAACTGAACCGTCCTGCCGAGGATATTGTGATTGGTTCTGCTGTGGAGGCAGCCAATCTGCAAAATGTCTATGCCAATGGGTCCTCCCCCCAAAACGGCAGCGCCATGATTAGTTATACGTTGACTAGCAGCCAGCAGATCACGGGCGACGGCGCTTTGGTGACCTTCATTTTTAAGATTGTGGACATGCCGGAGGATGTGGATAGCGACAGCTTTGGCGATACCGATTTGCAGTTGACGAAGCTATACAATAACCCTTGGCTGATTGCGGATACAGAAAGTTTGTACAGTGTCACGCCTCTTTGTCACAATGATACGGTGAAGGTAAGTCAGGCTGCACCGGTGCAAAGCTATATCGTATATCACAACAATCTCACTCAGGATGCCATGGTGCAGCAGGCCGCCGATTTTGGCGATGATGTTGACGAGGTTTTGCTGACAGCCCAGACCTTTGCAAAAAGCGGTGCCTATCTTGTCGCCTGGAACAGCAAGGCGGATGGGAGTGGCTCTTGGTATTTGCCGGGCTTGCCAGCCAGTTTTACCTTGGCGGAGGGCGTGACACAGGTAGACTTGTACGCCCAATGGGTGGATAACGTCTATGGCTATATTGTGTATTACAGCGATGCGGACGGCCAAAAATACGGTGGCGATTATGGCGGCACGGAGATTTTTGTCCAGCCGGGGCAAGCAAAGCAAATTACCATCCCTGCGGATGCACCTTTTACCCGGACAGGCTATCTTTTCAGCGATTGGAATACGCGGGCGGATGGAAAGGGAAGAACCTATTTGCCTTCGGAAAAGGTAACGATTGCCGCTGGTGCCGGGTTGCGGCTCCATGCCAATTGGCTGGATGATCGCGATCCTCATGTGAAGCTGACCTATCAGTATAATTTTCCTGATGGATCCATTGCCACACGTTTGGTTTCCATTGCGGATGGCATTAAGCTGATTTTGCCGGTGCATGACAATGGTTATCTGTTCCTGGGCTGGTATGATGATCCCACCGGCGGAACACGGGTGGGAATGGCCGAGGACGCGTACCATCCTGATCAAGACGTTACCTTGTATGCCCATTGGCAAGGCTTGCGGGTGACGGCGGCGCAGCAAGCGCCCGGGCCGCTTCGCTTTACGCTTACGCCCGATGGGGCGGGGGCTGCCGACTTACCGGGAGCGGAGCTGCTGATCGCTTTGTATAACAGCGAAAATCGGCTGTTGGCTTGCCGTGCCTTCCCGCAGCAAACCATCGCCGTTGCCAGCCCCGCAGTTTGCGATTTTGCCTATAGTGGCGATTGGACGGAGGCCAGAGTATTTGTATTGGATGGAATGACTTCTTTGCTGCCGCTTTGTTCTGCGGCCAGAATTGCCAAAAGCGAGGTAACGGTTGCGCCATAGTAGTTTTGAACTGCCTGCATGCTGGCAGTTAGCATGAAGCTTGAAATGAAATTTGAAATAATCGAAAGCGGAGTTGCAGAAAATATTTTTTTCATCAACTCCTCTTTTATCTTGCTTCGATATTGATAGCTATCATAGATTTTAATAAATTATCTTGA
>CAYOVS010000067.1:1738-8202 GCA_964407445.1 uncultured Peptococcaceae bacterium | reverse complement strand
CTGCCGGTGGCTACCAGACTGACGATGCCGATCCAGATTTGCCCGGCACGGCCCAAGAGCGCAAAGGCTGCCGTTACATGAGGATAGGTGGAAGAAGCCAGTGTTTCGGAATCGACGTATTTGACCGCCATCAGGCCAAACAACGCATCAGAGATAAAGATAATCAGCAAAGCCGAAATCATGGCAATGGGAATATAGATCCGGGGTTTTCGCACTTCTTCGGCCATGGGACAGACAAACTCCATACCGATAAAAAGCCAAAAGGCAATCCCCAGCAACCCAAAAATTCCGCCACCTGCTCCCATGTCAAAGGTGATACTGGTTGGCAAGGGGGTTCCGGTGCCATGGCCGGTTAGACCGATGATGGATAATATGATCATCGAGACAATCATCGTTGCTGCCATAAAAACCTGAGAATAGGCAAATGCCTTGATTCCTCTGATATTGATTAGCGCCAAAATCAGCATAAATAAGGCAGCAATAACGGCCGGATTAGCACCGGGGATAAAAATATCACCTACAACGGTACCGGCAATAAGGGCTTCTGCACTGCATCCGAAGACGGAAACAACCAAATAACCGGATAATACGCCAAAAATACCAATCATTGGGCCTAATGCAGGGAGCGTGTAATGATTGATGCCACCTGCCAGTGGCATGATCGAGGAAAGCTCGGCAAAAGAGAAAGCAACAAATAGGTTAATCAGCAAGGCAAGGAGCATCGCAACAATAAAAGCCGCTCCTCCTAAGCCAAAGCCGCTTCCCAGCATCATCAAAGCAGAGGAGGAAACAACAATACCAACGGCTGTGGCAATTGCAGGCACTAACCCGATTTCCCTTTTTAGTTTGGCCATTTTTTCATCTCCTTTTTCATAATCGCCTATTGGGCTGTCGTGTACTGTTGTTTACAGGAATGTGCATAAGTAGGCTAGTGCATAATCCAGTGCAGCCAGCGCTTTGTCCATATCCTCTCGGGATACGGTAAGGCTTGCGCCGATACGGAGCGTATTTGGTGCATAGCCACCCAGAAGCACGCCCTTTTCCATGCATTTGGCTGCAACGATCTTGCTGGGATAGTTGCTGCAATCTCCGGAAAAGCTGGTGTATCGATCAACGCTGATAAAAGGCTCCCGTGTTGCCTTGTCGCGAACCAGCTCAACCTGCCAAAACATTCCCGCGCCGCCAATATAGCCAATACAAGGATATTTGTCTGCTAATGCTTGTAAGCCTGCGCCAAAGTATTCGCCGGCACTTTTGGCTTTTGCCGGAATATTTTCTTGCAGCATATATTGCAGGTTTGCTTTTGCTGCTGCCAACGCTATCGGATGACCGGAAAAAGTGCTGACATGATTCCACCGTACTTTTTTCATAACCTGTGCCATTTTTTTGCTAATCAATACCGCGCCCAAGGGCAAGGCAGAACTGGTGATGCCCTTTGCCATAGTCATAAAATCCGGCTGAATGTTTTTGTCGTATTTTTGATAACCGAACCATTCGCCTAATCTGCCAAAACCCATCATGACTTCATCCTAATCCAGAGGATGCCCAGTCGCTGTTTCATTTCGTAAATCTGAGAAAGGTATTCTTTGGCGGGGGAGACGATGGAGCCTGCGCCAAAGGCCGGTTCTGTGATGATTGCGGCAAATTGATCGGCGCCATAGGAACGAATAATTTTTTCAGTTTGGCGAACACAGGGAAGAGTGCCGTCTGCGTAGACGCCTTTGCAGGAAGGATAGTCATGCCCTAAGGGGCAGCGATAGCAAAACGGCGCGGGACACATCACCGAGCCCTGATAGGTTGCGCCGGGAACCTGTTGTAAATAATCCGTTGTTTTATCGCACATATGGGAACGACCGGGGTAAACGCGGGTTAGGGAGGCTGCCACACCGGTTACCCCATGATAGCTGTGCTCCCTGGTTGCAATCAGGCTTTTGCCGCTGATCAGGCGCGCCAGCATGGTGGCAATTTCTACAGAATCGCCGCCGCCCAGGGTGAAACGAATCTGTCCCGGCCAATCATAGTCCCCTAAAATATCCTCTATGATCAGCTTGGCAACCTCAGCTTTATAATTGCTGGTGTACACATCCCAAACAAATCCGTAGCGATCCAGTGCGTCCTTGATCGCCTGTTGCACCTGCGGTACTTTCTGGCCGATATTAACACAAAACAGCTGGTTATAAAAATCCAACAATCGCGTGCCATCGGGCATAATCAGATAATCACCCTCAGTGCTTTCAATGGGGCAGGTGGCGTATTCTTGTTCTGTGGCATAGCATTTGACAATATACTTTTCATCCCATTCGCAGACCTTTTGCCAATTAATCGTATTGTCCATTTTGCAACCCCTTTCTGATCATTCAGTATTACAGCCATCCTTGCAAAATGAGCATACTATTTCCAGTGCACTGAATGTCAAGGGGGTATTTTTTAAAATGCGAATATTACATAAGATGATTTCCGGGTTTGGCGCAAATTCCAGTGATATTATTAAAAGCATTTTGCTATGCTATCCTGATGGAGAAAAGAAATTATTTTTTTAGAAATGCAGAACCGTTCTGGAGTATGCAATGTAATAATTATAATATATTTTAGAAAATGCTATTAATGAGCACCCAAATTGTATCCAGAGCAAGCAAGCCAGCCGTCACCAGCAGTACCTTGCGGAAAGTGATGTTTTCCATAAGGAAGCTTTCATTGCTTCGTTCTTTTTTCTCCCGGGTGATGTATGCAATAGCATCAAATAAATTTGTCATTGTCTGTGTTTACGACAAAGAATTGCGATAATTGGCATTGTTTGGTATAATAAACTATCCAATTATCCTGCAAGGAATAGAACCGGAGGAGTGAAGTGTGTTGTCAGCTGCTTACGAAGTATTATGCCTGTTTATTATTTATGCTTTTCTAGGTTGGTGTACAGAGGTTGCATTTCAAGCGGTATGCCGTGGGGAGTTCATCAATCGTGGTTTTTTAAACGGTCCGGTATGTCCGATCTATGGTTTTGGCGTTCTGCTTGTTGTTTGGTTACTTACCCCCTTTGTGGAAAATGCGCTTTTGCTGTTTCTGGGCTCCACTCTGCTAACC
This sequence comes from uncultured Peptococcaceae bacterium, assembly GCA_964407445.1. Lineage (GTDB taxonomy): Bacteria > Bacillota > Dehalobacteriia > UBA4068 > UBA4068 > JAILCQ01. The sequence continues at coordinate 5,121 of CAYOVS010000067.1, read as the reverse complement.
AGCGCGCTGGAATTCCTTACCGGCTTTGTTTTGGAAAAGCTGTTTCATGATAAATGGTGGGATTATTCTGGCGAACCGTTTAATCTCAAGGGCTATGTTTGCCTGCGTTTTTCTTTGGCCTGGGGCTTAGCCTGTGTTTTTGTGATGAAGGTTGTTCATCCGGTGATTGTTCACTTGGTGCATTGGCTGCCGATGATGCTGGGAATGATCGTGTTGACAGCAGCTTATGCGTTACTTGTAGCGGACGCGATTGTGACCATACTGGCTACTGTAAAATTAAAGAAGCGCCTGGAGCTTATGGAAGACATTTCCAAAAAGCTGCATGACGCTTCTGATGCAATCGGCAAACCGATTGCTGAAAATGCGATGGAAGCCAAGGAGCGGTTGGAGGAACGAAAAACAGAGGCAGATCAGCTGCGGGGCAAGCTGGCCGCACTGGCCAAAGACAAAAATCGTGTCCAAAAGCGTTTGCTCAATTCTTTCCCCCGCCTGCAGCAAGGTCGCTATCAAGAGCATGTGGAACATATGAAGCAGCATTGGGCGGATCAGGTATCTGCTGCAAAAGAATCCGCAAAAAATCTTGCTGCCAAGGCAAATTCGCTTGATACGCTTTCCAGCCTCAAGGAAAATGCACCGTTATTGCTTTATCGCAACACCTTTGCGATCATTGTAGATTTATTGGATGCCCGGGATCCGTATACGGCACAGCATTCTAAAAGGGTAGCGGCGCTGGCGCGTAGGTTTTGCGGGGTGCTTATGCTTCCTCCGCTGCAAACCGAGCTGATTGAGATGACAGCAGAGGTGCATGATATTGGTAAGATCGGCGTCAGAGACGCTACCTTGACCAAAGCAGAGAAATTAAATGCAGAAGAATGGACGGAGATCAAACAACATCCTGTGATTGGCGCCGATATTCTTGATCGGGCTGACAAGCTGGATAAGGTGGCGCTGGGAGTATTGCATCATCACGAACGTTGGGATGGCGGCGGCTATCCCAGTGGTCTCAGCGGAGAGGATATCCCGATGGTTTCTCGGATCATTGCCATTTGCGATTCGACCGACGCCATGTTGAGCCAACGTTTGTACCGGCCGGCACTCACTCAGGACGCTTGCCGGGAAGAGTTGCTGATGAACAAAGGCTGCATGTATGATCCCCATTTGGTGGAGCTTTTTGTAGCCCATTGGGATGACATCGTCAAACCGATTTATCAGAAAATTGCAGAATCAGCTTTGGCGTGAGCTGTTTTTATGGCAATTGGCCTGGCAGCGGCTGCAATCACTGCAGCCAATACATTTCCCTTTTCTTTTTGCCTGAATGATGGAATATATTGCCCATGCTATGCCGCCGAACAGAAGCAATAGAATAAGATAATCGTAAATGTGCATTTTTTTACCTCATATAAATAAACTGCCGATTTGATATACCGCGAAAGCGCAAATCCAGGCAATTCCGCATTGGCCAAGGACGACGGCAAGGGTTTGGCTTGTGGAGCCTAGCTCTCGCTTGACGGCGGCGATAGCGGCAATGCAGGGGGTATACAGCAGGGTAAAGAGCAAAAAGCTGATGGCAGAAAGCGGAGTGAACAGGTTCGCCAGGGTGGCGCTAAGGTTTTCCAAAGAGGTGCCTGTCAATACGCTCATGGTGCTGACCACTGCTTCTTTGGCTGTGATGCCGGCAATCAGGGAAGTGGAAATGCGCCAATCGTTCATACCCAAAGGCTGAAAGGCCGGAGCCATAAATTGGCCAATCGCGGCCAATAGGCTGTTGCTGCTGTCTGCAACAAAATTGAGGCGGGTATCAAAGGCGCCCAAAAACCAGACGATCACCGTGGCCAAAAAGATGATGGTAAAGGCACGCTGCAAAAAGTCGCGGGCTTTATCCCAGAGCAGTAGCGCAACGCTTTTGAGCGAAGGCAGGCGATAATTGGGCAGCTCCATCACAAAAGGGGCCGGCTTGCCCCGGAACAGGGTTTTTTGCAGCAGCAGCGCGACCAGGACGGCAAGCAGCATTCCTGCGAAATACAAACTAGTCATTACGATGGCGGTATTTCCGGGAAAAAAGGCCGCTGCAAAAACCGCGTAAATGGGAATCTTGGCAGAACAGCTCATAAAGGGTGTCAGGATAATTGTCATTTTCCGATCCCGCTCAGAGGTTAGGGTGCGCGTAGCCATGATTGCCGGTACCGAGCAGCCAAAGCCGATGATCATCGGCACAAAGCTGCGGCCGGATAGGCCAATTTGCCGCAGCAGCTTATCCATAAAGAAGGCTACGCGAGCCATATACCCGGTGTCTTCCAAAATCGAGAGGAAAAAGAACAAGACTACGATAATGGGCAAAAAGGAGAGAACGCTGCCTACTCCGGCGAAAACGCCATCGATGATCAGGCTATGTACTACCGGGTTGATGCCGTAGGCCGAAAGCCCACTGTCCGCCAGACTGGTCAGCGCATCCAGCCCCTGAGCCAGAAGATCGGAGAGCCAGCTACCCAACACGCCAAAGGTGAGCCAGAAGATCAGCATCATCACACCGAAAAATAGGGGTAAGGCCAGATATTTATGGGTGAGAAGTCGGTCAATTTTTACACTGCGCTTGTGCTCCCGGCTTTCCTGACATTTTATCACAGCGCCTGCACAGACTTTTTCGATAAAGGTATAGCGCATATCCGCCAGTGCCGCATTGGCGTCCAGCCTACATTCGTTTTCCAGCTGGGTAACGCTGTGGATAATGGTTTCCCGCTCGTTTTGATCCAGAGCCAGGCGATCGGCAAAGAACGTATCTCCCTCAATCAGTTTGATTGCCGCAAAGCGGGCAGAGACGCCCTCCTGCTCTGCATGATCCTCAATCAGATGGGAGACTGCGTGAATGCAACGATGCACCGGGCCTGGTTTGCAAAAATCCGTTACAGCAGGGCAGATCTTTTTTTTGGCGGTTGCGGCGATCGCTTCTACCAGCTCGCGCAGGCCTTCGTTTTTGGCGGCGCTGATGGGAATCACCGGGATACCCAAGGCTGTCGAAAGGCGAACAGTATCAATAGCACCATCGTTGCCCCGCACCTCGTCCATCATGTTTAAGGCCAGCACCATGGGGATATGCAGCTCCAGAAGCTGCAAGGTCAGATATAAATTTCGCTCAATATTGGTGGCATCGACGATGTTGATGATGCCGTCGGGCTTTTCGTTGAGAATAAAATCCCGGGTAACGATCTCCTCATTGGAATAAGGACGCAAAGAATAGATCCCCGGCAAATCCACCACCGAGATGGCCTTGTTGTTTTTGATTTGCCCCACCTTTTGATCAACCGTTACCCCAGGAAAATTGCCAACATGCTGATTGGCGCCGGTCAAGGCGTTGAACAAGGTTGTTTTGCCACAGTTTTGATTAC
>CAYOVS010000067.1:0-1728 GCA_964407445.1 uncultured Peptococcaceae bacterium | reverse complement strand
TTTGTCAATAGCTAAATACGCTATTTTCGGATTGCGATAAAAAATCGCTTATGTTACAATGAAAACAGTCTGAGATAATGCGCTAAGGAGGCGGCCGTGATGATTATCCAGGAGGCGGCGGAAATGTATTTGGAAACGATCTATATGCTGCAAAAAAAACAGGAACAGGTTCGCTCCATTGACATTGTAAACGAGATGGGTTTTTCCAAACCTACCGTTAGCCAGCAAATGAAAAAATTCCGCGAAAACAATTACGTGGTAGTGGATCATGAAGGATATATCACGCTGACTGCTAAGGGGCTAGAGATTGCCCGGCGGATGTATGAACGTCATATGGTCATTGCTCAAATGTTGATGTTCCTGGGGGTAGGGGAGGATACCGCCTATCAGGATTCCTGTAAAATTGAACATGATATTAGTGAAGAAAGCTTTGCCTGCTTAAAAGCGCATTTTGAGCGCAAGGAATTATCAAAATGATACATTTTGCCGATTGCAGAACTGCTTTGTCTGTTGAGCGACAAAATATTAAACAGTTTGACATTACCGGAAGAATATGGTAAAATCAATTCAATATGAGTCAAGAAGGCTCTGCTTAGGTGGAATTTGCATATTTATGCCATGAAGGCATAGCTCGCAGCCGCGTAACTATGTTTTCGTGGCATTTCTGTTATTATTTTGTTATGAAAGGATGACGAACGATATGCATATGGCAGATGCTTTGATTTCCCCGGTGGTAGGCGGCACCATGTTGGCCGTGAGCTTAGGGATAGCAGCATATTCTATCAGAGATATCAACAAACAGGGCTTGGAGGAAAAGCAGGTACCGATGATGGGTGTGATGGGTGCTTTTGTTTTTGCAGCGCAGATGATCAATTTCACCATCCCGGTGACCGGATCCAGCGGCCATATCGGCGGCGGGATTTTGCTGGCTGCATTGCTGGGGCGCTCTCCTGCTTTTTTGACCATGGGAGCTGTATTGCTGATTCAGGCTTTATTGTTTGCTGATGGAGGATTGCTGGCTTTTGGTTGCAATTTATTCAATATGGGCTTTTATACTTGCTTTTTGGCCTATCCTCTGATTTATCGTGCTATTTTAGCCAAGGGAATCAATAAAAAGCGAATTTTTCTAGCCTCAATATTATCGGTTGTGGTCGGTCTGCAATTGGGGGCATTTTCCGTTGTGGTGGAAACCTTGGCTTCCGGGGTGACGGCACTGCCCTTCGGCGCTTTTGTGATGTTGATGCAGCCAATTCATTTGGCCATCGGTTTGGTGGAAGGCATTATTACCGGCGCTGTTTTGTGTTTTGTCTATCAAGCCAGACCGGAGTTGCTGCAAAGCAATTGGGCTTCCGGTTCTTTGCGCGGCGTCTCTGTGAAGGGTACCCTTGTTGCTTTGGCCTTGGCCGCTTTGGTGATTGGCGGCGGATTATCCTATTTTGCTTCTGCCAATCCTGACGGCTTGGAATGGGCGATGCAGGGAATTATGGGAGAACAGGAGCTGGAAGCGGCAGGCGGGGTTTATGACAGTGCTGCCACTTTACAGGAAACCACTGCCATTATGCCGGATTATCAATTGCGAAACAGTGATTCGCCCTTAGGCGGCGGCGTGGCCGGTATTGTAGGAGGCGCGATCACCTTTGCTTTAGCCGGCTTGACCGGTGCGGCCATTCTATATTATAAAAAACGCCGGAAAAAAGTTGCTTCGGGAATTTCCGGTGGGGTAAACGG
>CAYOVS010000066.1:0-8230 GCA_964407445.1 uncultured Peptococcaceae bacterium | reverse complement strand
GGTTATTATTGCTTTTTTTACTATATTAATGTAGAATAAATTATATTCGCCAAAGGTTCACTATGCTGGTCTTTGTGCGCAGCCCACTTTTCAAAGAAAGGCAGTTTATGGACACCAATGTAAAAAGCAGTGATCGCTTTAATAGCGGCATTGCCAAATGTATTTGTGATGAAACCTCCCGGGTCATTTACGCCAACCAAGATTTCTACCATTTTACCGGCTATGAAGAAGAAGAATTTCGGGTTATCCTCAAAAACGAGTTGCTATCCCTTGTTCCCAACGATGACGCGGTACTATTTTGGCAAAATACAGCCCTGCAACAGGAGGGCGCAGCCGTGTTTCGCCTGTTTACCAAAAATGGCGATCTGCGCACCACCTTGGCCAAAAGCGAAAAAACCCTGCGCAGCGACCAAAAAGAATATATTTCTTTTTCCTTTTATAATATTTCAGAAGCAGATGAGCTTCACCGGCAGGAAAACGAAGCCTCCGTCCGCATGCAGGCCATCCTGGAAAACATGGTCAGCGGCGTGGCCTTGCTGGAGCTGTGCGATAAAGAAACCGTTAATATTCTCTACCTCAGTCCCGGCTTTTATGCCATGTGCGACCTGGAAAAAGGGCTGGAGCTACCCCAACTAAGCCAATTTCTCCATCCGCAGGAGCAAACCAAACTGATTACCGCCCTGCAACAAGCCCATGACTCAAAATCCATGGCGGATCATATTTTTGCCACCCGCAACCTTCGCGGGGAAATCCAGTATCGCCATCTGCGGGCGGTGGAAATCAATTTTCACAACAGCAATTTTCCTGTTTTTTTGGCGGCGGCGATGGATGTAAGCACCATCAAAAAACAGCAACTACAAGCACTGCGGGAGCAAACCAAACTACAGGGCTTGCTGGACGGTCTGCCGGCCGGACTAGCCATCTGGCAGTTGCAGCCAGGCGCACTGGTAACCGATTTTGCCAGCCAAGGCTTATACCGGCTGACCGGCATTGGCATGGAAGATTTCAACACCTGCTATCTACAGGATTTTCTGCCGCTGATCGCCTTTGAAGATCAGCAGCCACTGCTGCAGGAGCTACAGCACGCCAAAGCGCAGCAAAGACAGGCCAGCTTTTATTTTCGTTTTTTCCGCAAATACGGTAACACCCGGCAATTGCGCTGGGCGTTGCTGCGGGGCTTTCTTTTAGGCGCTAACGGACAAAATCCTGTTTTTCTGGTGTTGCTACAAGATGTCACCCAGCAAAAAAATCTGGAAACAGAGCTTACTGCCAACCAACACCGTTTGCATCTGGCTTTGAGCCAAACAGAGGCGTTGATTTTTGAGGTAGATCATCTTCGCCAAAGCTGTGCCGTTTGGCAGGCCGCTCACCATACCGGCCCTGCGGATTATACCTTTGCCCAAATTCCCGGCGATATTCTCCGCACCAATCGAATTGCGCCGGAGGATGTGGACGAGTTCCGCCGTTTCTGCACCCGGCTGCTGCAAGGCGATGCCAGCGGCCAAACCATCCTCACCCTGCTAGGCACGGAGGGCGCCCGCCACTGCTGCCAGATCTCCTTCCGCAATACCTTTGGCAAAAATGGCAGACCCATCCTTGCTTTGGGGCTTTGCCGGGAAATTGCCGCGCATACCCATAGTTTAGTACGCTTGCACAGTGAGCAACTGCTGCTGCAAGGCATCGCCCACCAAACCCTGTCTGCCGCAGAGGGAGATATTGACGATAATCGATTGCTATACCGCTACCGCAAAGCGGCCGACCAAAAACGCTACAGCACCGTAGAAACCTACGATGATTTGGTGGAAACAGGCATTGCCTTTGCCGAAAACGAACAGACCAAAATACAACTGCGCCAAACCATGAACTGTCAGGCCCTACGGCAAACCTGGGAGCAAGGCAACAACCACGTCTATATGGAATATCGCCGTTTTGACGAACAGGGAAATTTGCGCTGGGTATCCTGCGAAAGCTACCTGACCGAAGAACCCTTCTCCGGGCACCTGCGATCCTATAATTATCTGCGGGATATTGGCCAGCGCAAAGCCCTGGAAATGCTGCTTTTTCAACCGATCCAACCCTTGCACGTCACCGGGCTGTATGCCAAAGAAAGCCTGCTACAATTGATCGAAGCGGATTGTTGCAGAGCGCATTCCCCGGCACAGGCCGCCGGTTTGCTGCTGCTGGAAATCCAAGAGGCTACCCCCCCAAATGGCGACTGCACCCAAAGCGTTTTTCAACAGCTTTGCCGTTTAGCAAAGCTGTTGCGCCTGCTCTTTGACGGCCCCGCCGTGGTTGCAGAGGAAGGAGAAAACCGCATCCTCCTTTTCTTCCCCCAAATCGCCGAACGCCAACAATTGCCGGGATTGCTGCAAGAGCTGGTGCAAATTCTCAACCACCCTGCCGCAGCCCCCCAAGCACAATCCAAAATCCATTACGCAATAGGCGGAACTGCGCTGGAATATGGACAAAATCCATCGGCACAAAAGCTTTACGACCAAGCGCTGCAAGGGCTGACTAAAGCAAGGAAAGCAGCGTCATCCACAATCCGCTGGGCAATCTGTAGCCCATGCCTAGAAGATTCCCCAAGCGCAACAGCGCAAAAAGAACGACCCGCCATTGCCGGTATCGCCAACACCGGCAATGAGGCCAGTCTTTCCCCAAGCAAATAAAAAGTAATCGGCTGACGATGGAGCTTATCACCGCATCGTCAGCCGATTTTTTAATTATTTTGCTTCATGATAATAAATTATCACTCAGAAAGTCGAAAAAAGTTTTTTGAAAAATGATTCTTTTCTGTTGAATTTGTTTCTTGTTAATGATATGATAACAACATGATAACAGTGTTGGGCAGTGATAATTTTGTCTCATTATGCACATTTTTGTCAAATGCAATCATAACAACAGCAAAAATACATATTAACAAAAAATATCGTTCTGATTTTCATTTGACAACTTGGTGCCGTTTACCAGTTATCAAGCCAACACTGATTATAAATTTATTGAAAAGTGAGGGGGTTTTGTTATGAAGAAAGCAAGGTTGCTCGTTTGTCTTATGGTTGCCATTGCACTTGTACTTGTTGCTACGCTTCCCGCATTCGCAGCGTCGCCCCTATCCGGCGTCACCAAACCAACCACCTTCAATGTTCCCAAAGGTCTGGAAATGGACTGGACCGTCCGTCATCATTACAACGATTATCAAACCCTGTTTACCAAGCTCAACACCACCTACCCCAATCTAGCAGAAATGTATTCCATCGGCCATAGTTATATGGAAAGAGATTTATGGTGCTTAGAAATTACCAACGAAAACAAGAGCAATGACAAAAAAACCGGTATCGGTGTTTTTGCCAATATCCACGGCGGGGAACAGGAATCCGGCGAATGCGCCCTCTATACCGCCTGGTGGCTGCTGCTCAACTCCGACAGCAAATATGTAAAAAGCATGCTGGACAACTACATTATCTATGTGATCCCCATCATCAATCCCGACGGCTACGAACAATCCTTCGTGTACAACAACCGTCCCAACCTGCGGCCAACCGATAGAGACGGCGACGGCGCACCCTTCAGCGATCCCTATACCGATATCAATGGGGATGGCTTTATCTCCAATGTCTATATCGGCACAGCCAGCCAAACCGATTACAAACAAATGACCTCTCTGGGTATGGAAAGCGCCAACTGGAACCATAACGCCAAGCTGGGCGATGATCCCCGCTCCAGCACCATTGACCTAAACCGTACCTTCGATTACATGTGGAATCTCTACAATGTAGAAAGCTACAATACCAAAGGAGCCAAGGTAATCGGTGCCAATGCCTGGAAAGCGGCCGGACCCGCCGCCGCTTCCGAGCCGGAGGTGCAGGCTGTGCAAAACTTCCTGGCGCAAAAACCCATGGCCGCGCTGGTGACCATGCATACCGGCATCCAATGCGTGCTGTGGCCCTGGTGCTATACCGCTCCCGATTACAGCAAGCCCGGCTTTAGCTTCATGAAAGAAGTAGGCACCAAGATGGCCAAAACCTTTGCCGCTACCACCGGCAGAGATTTCTATGCCAAAGCCTCTTGGGAAGACTATCCCACCGCTGCCGAGCTGATCGACTATTCTTGGGGCCGCCTGGGCATTCATTCCTACACCATGGAGGTCTATTACGGCGGGATGTCCGATACCAGCCCCGGCGCTTTAGATGAAGAACGCTGTGCCTGGAACAACAAACTGCCGGAAACCACCATGAAATTCTACAGCTACGATCAGGTCAGCAGTGTCCTAAAGCTGAGTCCCAAGGAATTGGGACTTCAGGCCAACCAAGGCCTGTGGTTCCGCACCACCTCCACCGCCCAAATGTCCGGCAAAGCCCCCGTTGACCAGGATAAGATGGTCAGCGGCGCCAAAGACGCCATTTTGGTGATGATCGAAAGCGAAACCTCCAACGATAATTATCATGTTCCAACCTATCTCACCTGGAAATAAATACCCATTCCAGAACGAATATCCCAAAAGGAGGGTCGCGGCAAATCGTCTGTTTTGCTTAAAACTCCAGGTGTAAGATGAAAAAGGGGACTGTCGCCGTTTTGTGACAGTCCCCTTTTCATTAGGCTATCACCAGTAAGGTGCAGCCGGTAAGGCTACAGCCTGTAGCCAAAAGGCAGCTTTCCTCAGCCCTGATTGCGGCTGATAAAAGTTTCGCAGGCAGTATCGCTGGAATTGGTCACGTTAGAGCAACCGCAGGAGCAGACATCCACCTGGCAAGCGTCGCAATGACAATTGTTATTATATTTGCATTCTTCCACCATACATTTAATATCGGGCAATTGGCACACCTCCTTTTGCAGAGAATAAGACTACTTGTCTAGTGTGCCCTAAAAAAATAAAAAATCCGGCAATCAGCCGGTTTTTTTATTTTTTAAATTTCAGCTCTCAAAAATACAGTTGCCAGGCAGTCTTAGCCGTCAGCGGCCTTTGATCACCTTCACTTCCAACAAATTGACCAGCCGATTCAACAAGGTCACCCAAAAGGCTACCAGAATAATCCCGGCCACCACATTGGTATAATTGGCATAGTGGGTATAGTTGATGATAAAATAACCGATGCCGCTGGTGGCACCCATCATTTCGGCAAAAGTCAGCATCATCACCGAGGTGGATAAAGAAACCTTCAGCCCGGAGATCACCCCCGGCAGCACATAGGGCAGCAAAACCTTGGCCACCATTTCCCAGGTGTTCAAGCCCAGCACCCGGGCAGAATCAAGGATTCTCCTATCCACGCTCTGCACCCGGATAATCATATTGAGATAGGTTGGCCAAAAAATGCCCAAAATAATCACCAGCGCAGAGGCGATGCGAAAAGTAGGCGCTAGCGCAATCAGATAAGGTGCATACACCACCGGTGGAATCGGGCTGATCACATACGCAATGGGATACAGCACCTCCCGCAGACCCTTCACCCAACCTGTCAGCAAGCCCAAGCCAACGCCCAGGCTTAACGCTACCGCAAAACCGATCAGCAAGAGCTGCGTGGAGGAAAGCAGCCCGGCCAATAACTGCCGCCACTCCCCATAGAACACATAAAACACATTCTCCGGCGAAGGGATCAGTACCGGATGCGCCAGATTATACTGGGTAGCAAAAAGCTCCCAGGCCAGCAACAGCAGCCAGACCAGCAGCACAATCCAGCAAGGCGCCGTCTGCCGACCACCGCAGAAATAACGCCAGAGAAAAAAGCCTTCCACCAGCAGACAAAATACCAAAAAAGCCCAGGGCGCGGCCACCTGCCTTGCGCCCTGGTGAAACAGCAATACGATCAATAGCAGCAGTACCAAATGGTCGGCGATCCACAATCCGCGCCTCATATACAGGCAGCCTCCTCCAAAAACAAGCCTTGCAGCTCTTGCCGCAGCTTGCCGTATTGAGGGGATTCCGTCTGCGCCAGAAAACGGCGGGGACGGGGTAAGCCAATCGGCAGATCCTTGCGGATCTCACCCTGCTCCAAAAAGACCACCCGATCTCCCAATAATAATGCTTCCTCTATATCGTGGGTAATAAACAAAATGGTGCGCCGCTTTTGGCCGTTTTGCCAAATGTTTTCCAGCAAATCCTGCAAATCCCGGCGTTTTTTGGCATCCAATGCGCCAAACGGTTCATCCAACAGCAGCATATCCGCATCCATTGCCAAAGCACGGGCAATCGCTACCCGCTGCCGCATACCGCCGGAGAGTTGCTCGGGATATTTGTCCATATCCTCCGCCATCTCCACCTGCGCCAAAAACTGCTCCGCCTGCGCCAAGGCCTCCTTGGGCTTCAAGCCCTTGTGGGCCTGGCGCAAACCAAAGCCAACGTTTTCCCGGGCAGTCAGCCATGGAAACAAAGAATACTGCTGAAAGACCACGCTGCGATCCACCCCCGGCCCGGGCAAAGGCCGTCCGTCCAGCAAAATTTGCCCCCGATCCGGCTTGAGCAGCCCCGCCGCCAAATACAACAAGGTGCTTTTGCCGGAGCCGGAAGGCCCCACCACGCAGAGAAATTCTCCGGCGGGGATGCGTAAATTAAGCTGATGCAGCACCGGAAAGACATTGCGCCTTTCCCGATAGGCAAATTCCACCTGTTTCAATTCCAGCTCCGGCATAAGCCCACTCCCTAAAAGTTATTTTCCTTGAACTCTTCCTGCAATTGCAGCATGATTTCATCTTCCGGATTGCGATCCAGCATTTCGTTTAAAGCATCCTCATAAATCGTGATATCCACTTGATCCTTCAGTTCATAGGTAGTGGCGGCATCAATATCCCCGTTGGCCTTCATCACCTGATAAAAATCGTCCACCCGATTGCGGTTGGGATCCAATGAAATCACCATCGCGCCATGATACATCACTGCTTCCACATACTCGGCCGTCTGACCGGAATAATTTACCAAAGCATCGATGGCGGTTTGGGGATCGTTGCGATAGACCTCATAGGCCCGGAGGCAAGCGGTCATAAACTTGACCAAAGCATCCCGCTTGTCGGTAAGCGCCGCCCGGGATACGGTCTGACGGCAGCAAGGAAAGCCGCTCTGCCAATCCCCTACATAAAAGGCTACCGCCAAATCATTTTGCTTGGCAATCTCACCGTAGCCGCTGTTGACAAAGCCCAGATCCAGCTCGCCCTTTTTCACTGCTTCGGCAATAGAGGCCATGCTATCCATCAGCACAAATTCTACATCTTGTCCCTCGCCAATGGTCAATCCGGCTTCCCGCAGCAAGCCCTTCATCACCATATGTCCTGTTTCCATCCGATAGCAGCCAACCCTTTTGCCCTTAAAATCCTGGGCAGTCTGATACAATCCGGCATTCTCCGGCAGGGTAATGGCCTCGCTGCCTTCAGAAATGGTACCGCCGATAATCACTACGTCGGTGCCTTGGCTGACAAAGGTAGCGGTGGGGATCACCCCAAAGGGCAGCATGTCCAGCTTGCCCATATCCACAGCCGTCAAGCCGTCCGCCAGGTTGGAAATGGTCTCAAACTCCACATTGACCCCTTCCTCGGCGAAAAGGCCCAGCTCTTGTGCAATGATGATGCAGGCGGTCTTGATATCCTTGCCCGCCATGCCGATTTTCAAGGTCTGCGGAGCAGCAGCCTGCTGTTGGTCGCCCTCTGCCGCCCCGCCGGTTCCATCGGTGCCATCCGCTGCCGGCGTTGTTTGCCCGCCTGCGCAAGCAGTCAACAAGAAAGCTAGGCAAAGTAACATGCAAAATAATTTTTTCATTCTTTTTATTCCCTCTCTTCTGCTAAGTTCGCATTGCATTAGACTATATCATCTAATAGACATAGTCTAACACCATAGCGCACCCTTTGTCAAGAGGGGAAACCGCTAGCGACCGGGACGACGGCGAGGCGGCAGCTTTTGCGGCGAACGAGCCGAGATGCTGTTGGGCCCGCTCTTTTGACCAGCCTGCTGACCAGGCTTGCCGCCCTGCCGCCCATTGCCCTGTTGTGGAGCGGCCGCAGGCATCTTTTGTTGCTGCCGCGCCGCGCTTTGCTGCATCTGTCCAGCCAACCGAGCCAATGCAGCCGGATCCGTCCCTTTTTCCAGCTCCCCTACCAAAGAGGAAATCATCTGCTGGTTTTCCGGCGTCAGCAAACCGCCATACCGCTGCAACAGCATCTTCAAATCCCCCACATTGCGCAGTTGGGGTATGGTATTATTGTTATTATTGTCCGCCATATCGGTTTTCTCCTATTCTATATCCACCAT
>CAYOVS010000065.1:0-8257 GCA_964407445.1 uncultured Peptococcaceae bacterium | reverse complement strand
TTTTATCGCTGTTCATCGTCGTTCTCCGATCTTTATTTCTGCCAGCTCATTTTGGCTCTCAGCTCGGCGCCGACTTTTTCTACCAGATGATCCTTTTCAATGCGCCGTTTGGCCAAGAAAGAAGGACGATTAGCTTTGTTCTCCAGAATCCATTTGCTGGCAAATTCGCCGTTTTGAATCTCATGGAGCACCTTTTTCATTTCTTTCTTGGTTTCTTCGGTGATGATTCTTTCGCCGGTAACATAATCGCCATATTCCGCAGTATCACTGATGGAATAACGCATCATCGAGAAACCGCCTGCTACCACCAAGTCAATGATCAGCTTCATTTCGTGGATGCATTCAAAATAGGCGCTTTCCGGCTGATACCCGGCTTCTACCAGAGTTTCAAAGCCGGCTTTCATCAAAGCGGTAACGCCGCCGCACAAAACAGCCTGTTCACCAAAAAGATCGGTTTCGGTTTCTTCTTTGAAGGTAGTTTCCAGAATGCCGGCGCGGCCGCCGCCGATGCCTCTGGCATACGCCAACGCGGTTTCCTTGGCATGCCCAGTATAATCCTGATAGACGGCGATCAAATCAGGAACGCCTTGACCTTCGGTAAAGGTAACGCGGACTCTGTGGCCGGGGCCTTTGGGGGCGATCATGATGACGTCGATGTCATTGGGGGGAATGATTTGGTTGTAATGAATATTAAAGCCGTGGGCAAAGCACAAGGTCATACCGGGACGCAAATTGGGGGCAATCTTTTCTTTATACAGATCCCCTTGCAGTTCGTCATTGACTAAAATCATCACGATATCGGCTTTTTTAACCGCATCTTCAGTATTCAGCACGGTCAAACCGGCTTCTTTGGCTTTTGCCGCAGATTTAGAGCCTTCATACAAACCGACAATTACTTGAAAACCGCTGTCATGTAAGTTGAGTGCATGGGCATGGCCTTGGCTGCCATAACCGATAATGGCAATCGTCTTTCCTTCCAGCATTTTAGGGTTGCAATCCTGATCGTAGTACATTTTACTCATGTTCTTTTGCTCCTTTTATTTTTAATTTAAATCCATAACATTTAATACATGATCTTTTCCCTGCATCATCGAGATACAACCGGAACGGCATACTTCCAGAATGCCGATTCTTCCGGCCAAGTGCACAAATTCATCTATCATATCGGAATTATCGGTGATCTCGACGGTAACACAATCGTCCCAAAAATCCATAATTTTTCCGCCGAAAGCATTAATCATTTCCGTTGCTTTTGCTTTGGTCTGGCTGTTAACGCTCATTTTTATGAGCATATGTTCTCTGGATACCGCTTCTTCCTCCGGCAGCAGGGCAATCTTTTTGACATCGTACAGCTTGCTTAGTTGCTTTACCACCTGCTCCCGCACGTATTCGTCCCCTTGGGAAACAATGGTCATCCGGGAATATTGGGGGTTTTCCGTTTCGCCCACCGTAATACTGTCGATATTATAGCAGCGCTTTGCAAACAATCCTGCTACCCGGTTCAGTACCCCGGCCTGGTTTGAGACGATCATGCCTATGGTAAATTTATCCTCCACGCGTATTTCCCCCTTTATTTTAAAATAATATTCTTCACCGAGCCTCCCGGCGGAATCATCGGCAACACTTCCCACTCCGGATCAATCAGGCAATTGATCAAAACCGGCGTTTCCAAAGCAAAAGATTCGTCCAAGATCCGATTGAGCTCTTCCCCACAGGCAGCCGTGAAGCCGACTGCACCAAAGGCGTTGGCCACCTGGGCAAAATCTGTTGCTCTGTGGAGGGTTGTTTGAGAGTAGCGTTTGTCATAAAAATAGCTTTGCCACTCCCGTACCATCCCCAAAACACCGTTATTGAGCACCACCACCACCAGGGGAATTTTTTCGCTGACAGCAGTCGCCAATTCCTGTAGATTCATGCCAAAGCTGCCATCCCCGGTAAACAGAACCGTTTTTTGCCTGCCCGCCGCCAGTGATGCGCCGATGGCAGCGCCCAGACCAAATCCCATCGCGCCCAAGCCGCCGGAGGTAATCAAGGTGCGGGGTTTTTCAAAGTGATAATACTGCATCGTCCACATTTGATGTTGCCCCACGTCTGTGGCAATCAGCGTATCAGCGGTACAATGCTTTTGTACGGCTTCGATAATGCTTCTTGGGCCAAACAACTGCCGGTTTGGTTCCAGCAAGGCCTGATCGATCCGATAATTTTCGATATGCTGGATCCAGTCTTCATTGTGTTTGGCGTCTACCTTTTCAGTCAGATGCCGCAAAACGTTGTTCAGATTCCCGCACAGGCTGATTCTGGAATGGATGTTTTTATTGATTTCCGCAGGATCAATATCAATATGGACAATGGTGCAGTTTTTGGCAAACTCACGCACATTGCCGGTGGCTCGATCGGAAAAACGGGTGCCAATGGCAATCAGCAAATCCGCATCGCTTTGCGCCATAGTTGCGGCGTATTTGCCGTGCATGCCGGTCATCCCCAGATTCAGCGGATAAGAGCCGGGAACCGCGCTTAGCCCCATCATGCTCAGGCCAATCGGCGCATGGAGCTTTTGCGCCAGTGTCAAAACCTGCTGCCCGGCATTGGCAAACACCACGCCGCCTCCGCAATATAGAAAAGGTCTTTGACTATGATTGATGGCTTCCACCGCGTTATAATAGTCAATTTGCTCCTCCGCAATTTTGCGGATAGGCGCAGGATTATTTTGTGTGCAGGGATATTCGCATAAGGCTTGCTGAATATCTTTTGGCAAATCGATCAATACCGGCCCGTTGCGATCAGAGGTGGCAATTTTGAACGCTTCTTTGATGACCCCTTCCAAATCGGCAATATCTCGCACCAAAAAGCTATGCTTGACGATTTGTTGGGTCACACCGATAATATCCACTTCCTGAAAGCTATCCTTGCCCAAAAGCGGCGTGGCCACGTTCCCGGTGATCGCCACCAATGGGGTGGAATCCATATACGCAGCGGCAATCCCGGTTACCAGATTGGTAGCGCCTGGGCCAGAGGTAGCCAATACTACGCCAACCTTGCCGGAGGCTCGTGCATAGCCGTCCGCCGCATGCACTGCTCCTTGTTCATGAGCAGTGATAACATGCTTTATCTGCTCCTGATGCAGAAGCAATTGGTCGTAAATATCAATAATTGTACCGCCTGGATAGCCAAAAATCGTATCAACGCCCTGGGTTATCAGCTCTTTTATGAGTATTTGCGCGCCACAGATCAGCATAACGACCCTCCAATGTTTGAATTTGTTTTCTTCAATAAAAAAGCCCCTACAGCGTTGCGCTGTAAGGGCTTGCTTTGCTCTGCTTGGTTCAGGCTTGCAACTCCTTATTTTCAGCACAACGCAAAATAGCGTTGCTTACTACTACAACGCTTACTACTACTACTACTACTATTACGTTTACGCTGAAAAGACAAGAGAACATTTGCACAAGCCTCCTAAAAAGTGATTAAATTATACCATTGATCTATTGGCATGTCAATGCTATATTTACATTTTTATTCACCGGGGGATGCGCTTCTGGGCATTCCCCGGTGAATTTTCGCAGGCTAGGCGGTTTCGATGCTGTTTGCCTCGTGCAAATTGAGCATAGCCACGGCTTGCTCGCGCATTTTGTATTTGAGGATCTTCCCTGCCGCGTTCATGGGAAAGCTGTCTACAAAGGCCACATACCTGGGGGTTTTATGCTTTGCCATGTGGCTGTTGACATATTGCTTGATTTCCTCCTCGGTAGCAGATTCTCCCTCTTTCAAAATCACGCAAGCCATGATTTCTTCGCCGTATTGCTTATCCGGCACACCAATCACCTGCACATCGGACACTTTTTCGTGGGTATAGATGAAATCCTCAATTTCTTTAGGGTAAATGTTCTCACCGCCCCGAATAATCATATCTTTGATTCTGCCGGTGATCTTGTAATAGCCGTTTTCGTCCCGCCGCGCCAAATCCCCGGTATGCAGCCAACCATCCTCGTCGATGGCAGCCGCAGTAGCCGCAGGCATTTTATAATATCCTTTCATGATATTGTAGCCTTTGGCCACAAATTCGCCGTCCACATTGTCCGGCAAATCCTTGCCTGTTTCCGGGTCCACGATTTTGCAGGCCACGCCAAAAATATCTCCACCAACGGTATTCACTCTCACATCGATAGAATCGGTGGTTTTGCTCATCGAGCAGGCGGGAGAAGCTTCTGTTTGCCCATAGGTAATGCAGATTTCCGGCATATGCATTTTCTCAATCACGTCCTTCATCACCTTGATGGGGCAAGGACTACCGGCCATAATTCCGGTACGCATATGGCTGAAATCGGTGTTAGGGAATTGTTCATGGTTGAGCATGGCGATGAACATCGTAGGCACACCGTGGAAGGCGGTAATTTGTTCTTTGTTAATGCATTCCAAAGCCAATCTGGGAGAAAATGCAGGAATAGGGCACATGGTCGTCCCGTGGGTCATAGAGGCAGTCATGGCCAGCACCATGCCAAAGCAATGGAACATGGGCACCTGGATCATCATTTTATCTGCGGTGGACAAATCCATACAATCGCCGATGGCCTTCCCATTATTGACCACATTATAATGGGTCAGCATCACGCCCTTGGGGAAGCCGGTAGTACCGGAGGTATACTGCATATTGCACACATCCCGTTTATCAATGGCCGCAGCCCGCCGGTAAACGTCTTCGATGGGGACTTTATCTGCCATGGCAATTGCTTGATCCCAAGTATAGCAGCCAGGCTGTTGGGATTCCACGGTGATGATATTTCTCAAAAATGGCAGCCGTTTCAAATGCAGCGGCTTGCCAGTCTCCGCTGTTGCCAGCTCAGGGCACAGCTCTTTGATAATGGAAACATAATCCGAATCCTTGTAGCCGTCAATCATCACCAGCGTATGGGTATCGGATTGCCGCAGCAGATACTCCGCCTCGTGGATTTTGTAAGCGGTATTCACGGTAACCAACACCGCGCCGATTTTTGTTGTAGCCCAAAAGGTGATAAACCAGGCTGGCACATTGGTGGCCCAGATCGCCACATGGGTACCGGGCTTGACGCCCATGGCAATCAGGCTGCGGGCAAAGGTATCCACATCCTCCCGAAATTCCGTATAGGTGCGGGTATAGTCCAGTGTGGTATAGCGGAACGCATACTGATCGGGAAATTCGTCTACCATCCGATCCAACACCTGCGGAAAGGTCAGATCAATCAATTGTTCCTTTGGCCAGACGTATTGACCGGTACCGGCATTATTGGTGCAAAGACGGCCTTTGCCCGGGCTAAAAGACAGATATTGGTTCATATAATTGGCATAGTGGGGGAAAACGATGCCTGCATCTCCCAGATCCGGCGCGTAGCTCTTCAGCCATTCCAAAGAGATGTAGCCTTCATAGTTGATGGAACGCAATGCACGCATGATCTCGGGAATGGGAATATCCCCTTCCCCCATCATCCGGTATTGCACCTGGCCGTTTTCCATCACAGAATCTTTGATATGAATGTATTTGATAAACGCACCCAAATTATTTAAGGTTTGATCCGGCGTTTCCTGATGAAAGCGCACCGGATGGTGCACATCCCATAAGGCTGCTACCGCGTCACTGCCGGTTTGCGCCAATACCTCTGCCAATCTGGCGGTATCACTGTAAGCGCCGTTTGTTTCCAGCAGCAAGGTCACGCCTTTTTCCTCGGCATAGGGAATCACCTGCTGCAAATGGGTCAGCACTACCTGATCATCAACCTGCTCCATCGGCGCGGCTTTGGCTTCGCACAGCAAACGAATATAGGGCGTGGAAAGCTTCTGCGCCAGATCAATGTATTCTTTGATTTCCACAACGGTTTCCGCCATCTCATCCGGTTTGTTTAAGCAGCAGCCGGAAGACAGGCAAGGAATTTCCAAGTGCAGTCTTTTTAAATCTGCAATCGTTTGCGGTAAATATTTTTCTTGAAAAGGCTTGGCGTGTACGGAAAAGACAGAGTCACCCAAACCTCTAAGCTCGATACCCGCAAAACCAAAGTCTTTGGCCAGAGAATACATATCCGACCAATCAAAATCCGGGCAGCCCAAGGTTGAAAACGCCAATTTCATACTCATATTCCTCCTGCTCTTTCGCTAAATAATAAAAACGCTTTCGTCTCCGGCAATTGCAAGAGACGAAAGCGTCTGCTTCCGCGGTACCACTCTTGTTGGCATGAAAACATGCCCACTTTAAGGCGTCTACTAACGCCCTCCTTTGATAACGGGAGGAACCCCGTCCAAGCCTACTCGTATCCTTTCAGCCGGCCGCTCCAGGGTGAGTTACCATTGTTTTCCGGGCTGTTTTGCACCAACCAACAGCTCTCTGTACCGGGAGAGACAATGATTTTTCCCTATCATTGCGTTTGAACTATATTAACATATATTTAAGACTATATCAATTCTTTTCTGGTTTGTCAAGAAAAAATATTTTTATTGGCGGATTTTCCGGCAACTTCCTGCCAGTTTTTATTCCGGTAAGAAAGAGAGGATTTTTGCGGTACCATTACCTCTTCTTCGTAGCAGGCAAACAGCTCTTCGGTATACTGTTTTGCAATGGGTTTGGTCAGCCAGCTGACCAAGGGCACCAGAACCAGGCCCAACACCATTGCAATTGCTCCCGCATTGATTGGCGAGGCAATAAAGTGAAAGAAAATATTGCTGACGGTGATCCCTACCCCACCGATAAAGCTGGCCCATACAGCGGCTTTGCTAACTCTACGCCAGTATAAGCCATATAGAAACGGCGCCAGGAACGAGCCTGCCAAGGCTCCCCAGGAAATCCCCATCAGCTGGGCGATAAAGGTAGGCGGATCCAAGGCCAGGACCACAGAAAGCAGAATAAAGAAAACGATCAAAACCCGCATTAATAAAAGCTGTTTTTTCTCATCCGTGCTTTTCAAAACAGTGCTTTTCAGAAAATCCAGCGTTAAGGTAGAGCTGGAAGTTAGCACCAGCGAGGATAAAGTGGACATGGATGCGGATAAAACCAGCACTACTACCACACCGATCAGAATATCCGGCAGTGTGGAAAGCATATACGGGATGATACTATCATAAACCACTTTTTCCCCATCCCGAATCGCCGGATTGTCAAACAGGCGGCCAAAGCCACCCAAATAGTAGCAGCCCCCTGCAACTACGCAGGCAAACAGGGTGGAAATCACTGTGCCGGTATCAATAGCCTTTTCGCTTTTGATGGTGTAAAACTTATGCACCATTTGCGGTAATCCCCAAGTGCCCAAAGAGGTCAGGATCACTACCCCCAGCAGATTTAGCGGATCGGGGCCAAAAAACGAGGTAAACGCCCCCACCTGCCCCATCGTTACGGAAGCATCGCTTTCAAAAACGGATAGCTGCTGCAATGCCTGGTAAAACCCACCCTGCCCATTGAGCACTGCCGCGATCACCGCAACAATGCCAACAAGCATGATGATTCCCTGGATAAAATCATTGATCGCGGTAGCCATATATCCGCCTAAAATTACATAAGCGCCGGTTAAAACCGCCATCGCAATGACGCAAGCCACATAGGGAATATCAAACGCCATGCCAAACAAGCGGGAAAGCCCGTTGTATACGGACGCGGTATAGGGGATCAAAAAGATAAAGATAATCGCCGAAGCGGTAATTTTCAAGCTCTTGCTTTGATACCGTTTGCCAAAAAAGTCAGGCATCGTCGCAGCGGAAAGATGATTGGTCATAATGCGAGTGCGTCTACCTAAAACCACCCAAGCCAGCAAACTGCCGATCAAGGCGTTGCCAATGCCGATCCAGGTGGATGCCAAGCCATATTTCCAGCCAAACTGTCCGGCATATCCTACAAAGACCACTGCCGAAAAATAAGAAGTACCATAGGCAAAAGCAGTCAGCCAAGGGCCCACATTGCGGCCGCCTAAAACAAAACCGGTAACGCTTGTGGCATGCTTGCGGGAAAATAAACCAACTGCCAACATAACGGCAAAAAACAAAATGACCAAGGTTATTTTAATCAACATAAGTAGTATTACCTCCGAATAATTATTTGTTTAGTAATGCTTAAAACAAATTCTTCGCAAGGCAATAAAAAAACAGGCCACCGGCGCCAGCGGATAAATGCCGCCCCATAACCGGTTTTAGCCCATTAGAAAAAAGACTGCGCATAATGCCCCTCCTTCCATACTACCACCGTATCCAAAACTTCTTATCCCCAACTACTTGTCAAAAGTCAGCCGGAATAAGATCTACCATTTTACTG
>CAYOVS010000064.1:0-8312 GCA_964407445.1 uncultured Peptococcaceae bacterium | reverse complement strand
AAACGCCGCCTAAGGGCGCTGGGATTTTGATGATGCGTCCCGCTACAGGTGAAACTCTGGCGGCTGCCTACCGGGAGGCCTATGATCCCAATAACTACGCGGATTATCCTGCTTCGGCCATTCGTAATTTTTTGGTCAGCGATGCGTTTGAGCCGGGTTCTATTTTTAAAATTGTTACTGCCTCCACTGCCTTGGAGGAGGGTGTGGCGGATTTGAACAGCCGCTACTATGACCCGGGATATATTATGATCGATGGCAGCCGGATCAGCTGTTGGGCCAATGTGCCCCACGGTAGCCAAAGCTTTCGCGAGGCGGTGCAAAACTCTTGCAATCCAGCCTTTGCCACCATTGGTCTGTCGATTGAAAACAAAGAAAAGGGTTTGTTCTATAAGTATATTCGCGCCTTTGGTTTCGGTTCTGTCAGCGGTGTGGCCTTGCCGGGAGAAGCGGCTGGAATCATGATTGCCGATAAAAATGTGCATAATGTAGAAGTGGGCACCATTTCTATTGGCCAGGGCATTGCGGTAACGCCCATCCAGATGGTGACGGCGGTTTGCGCGGTGGCCAATGGCGGGGTTTTGCTCAAGCCGCAAATCGTCTATCAGGTGCAGGACCAAGAAGGTAATGTTACCCGCAGTGTAACGCCGCAGCCAGTGCGGCAGGTGATCTCCGCCGAGACAGCTTCCACTATGCTGGAGGTGCTACAGGGCGTTGTTACCGATGGTTCCGGTTTCAAGGCAGCGATCCCCGGCTACAGAATTGCTGGTAAAACCGGTACGGCGCAGGTAGCGGAAAACGGTGTGTATGCCCAGGGGCGGTATGTGGCCTCCTTTATCGGGATTGCGCCTGCGGATGATCCCCAGTTGGTATGTCTGGTGGTGGTAAATGAACCCACCGGCGTCCATTTTGGCAGTCAGGTAGCCGCGCCGATTTTTTCCGCCGTGGTCAGCGACACTCTGCGTTATTTGGGCATTGCGCCTACTGTCCAGGAAACCCAGGAGGAAACGGTCAGTCGGGTAGAAGTGCCCGATGTTACCAATCTTAGCGGTGAGGCGGCGGAACAGGTTTTGCATCTATCTGGTTTTAAGGTAGAAATGATCGGCCAAGGTGATGTGGTAATTTCCCAATTGCCGGCGGCCTATACCATGGCAAATGAAGGAAGTCTGGTTTCAATCGAGCTGGGAACAGCGCCGCAAACCGGTACCGCCGGATGGATCACCGTGCCGGATCTTACCGGGAAGCGCCTTTCGGAGGTGGCCGCGCTGCTTTCGGCAATGGGTCTGAAGCTTAGCTCCAGCGGCAGCGGCGAAGCTGTAGAGCAGCAGCCCGCACCGGGAGAAAAGGTGGCTGCGGGTAGCACCGTAGTGGTGAAATTCAGCGAAGTAGAGGGGACGCTCAGCGGCAATCCGTAAGCGGGATAAGAATGGAGGAACGCAAATGAAACTACAGGAAATGCTGTCGGTTCTGGGAACGTCGGTGCAGTTGCTGCATGGCGACGGCATGGAGAATCTGCAAATAGAGGGAATTGCTTTCGACTCCCGCAAAGTGGCAAAAGGCTTTTTGTTTGTGGCGATCCCCGGCGCCCAGGCCGATGGCCATGATTATATTGCCAAAGCCTTGTCCCAAGGGGCTGTAGCGGTGCTGGCGGAGCGGGAAACTGCGGATTGCCGCCAAGCGCCCCTGCTTTTGGCGGCGGACAGTCGCCGGGCGATGGCAAAATTGGCCGCTGCCTTTACGGGGCATCCCGATCGCAAACTACATTTGATCGGCGTAACCGGCACCAATGGCAAAACGACTACCACCAATTTGATCAAATGGCTGCTGGAGCAGGCGGGGCGCCCTTGTGGCCTGATCGGTACGATTGAAAATAGGATCGGCGATATGGTGATCCCGGCTCACAATACCACGCCGGAATCGGTAGAGTTATATCAAATGTTAGCCGGTATGGCAGCGCAGGGCTGCCAAGCCGCGGTAGCCGAGATTTCTTCCCATGCCCTGCATCAGGGACGCGTGGCGGGCTGCCGCTTTCGGGGTGCGGTGTTCACCAATCTCACCCAGGATCATCTGGATTATCATGGCACCATCGAAAATTACCGCGCCAGCAAGCTGAAATTGTTTGGCATGGTTGGACAAGGGGATGGGGAAGTTGGCTATGGGGTAATCAATGTGGACGATCCTTCTGCGGCGGAGTTTGCCCAGGCTTGTGCCGCGCCGTTGTGGACTTACGGGATGCAGGAGGGGGCTACCTTGCGCTTGCTTTCCTATGCGGCTACCGGCAGCGGTATGGATTTTGAGCTGAAATATGAAAGCCACATCTATCCGCTGCATGTCCCGCTGATTGGCAAATTTAATATTTACAATTCCATGGCGGCTATTGCGGTAGCTTTGGCGGAGGGTCTGTCTATGGCAGAGATCAGCGAGGCCTTGACCAAAGCGCCTCAGGTGCCCGGCCGGTTTGAATTGATCGATTGCGGACAGGAGTTTCAGGTGGTTGTGGATTATGCCCATACGCCGGATGGCTTAAGTAATGTACTGGCCGCCGCACAAGAGCTCTCGCCCCGCCGCCTGATCACCGTTTTTGGCTGCGGCGGTAATCGGGATAGCGGCAAAAGACCGATAATGGGGAGAATTGCCGGCTCGATGAGCAATGTGGCAATCATCACCTCGGATAATCCTCGTTTTGAGGATCCTCTGGAGATTATTTTGCAAATTGAAAGAGGCATCAAGGAAGTTTGTACCAATTATTTGGTAGAGCCTTCCCGGAAAGACGCTATCGCGCTGGCTTTGAATCTGGCAGAAGCCGGTGACATGGTGGTGATTGCTGGAAAAGGGCATGAGGATTACCAAATCATCGGCGATGTGAAGCATCATTTTGATGATCGGGAAGAAGTGCGAAAGGTTTTAAGGAATCGTAATAAATAAGCCGTTTAGGCAAAAGAAGAGGTTGCTATGAACGATTTATATTTGGTTGTTTTTGTTGCTGCAGTGATCTTAACCTGGATTGCCGGCAGATTGATTTTGCCGCTGTTGATTAGACGAAAGGTTGGACAAACCATTCGTGCGGAGGGGCCAAAAAAGCATTTGAGCAAAGCCGGTACGCCAACGATGGGCGGGTTGATGTTTATCATTGCCATGCTGTTGCTGGTAGTCCTGTTTTGTCAGGACAGGCCGGAGCTGTGGGTTTGGCTCTTTTCCTTCCTGGCCTTTGCTTTGATTGGCTGTTGCGATGATCTGCTCAAGGTGGTTTTTCATCGCTCCGAGGGTTTAACCGTGGTGCAAAAGCTGCTTGGTCAGTTTTCCGCAGTGGCAATTTTGCTGCTGGGCGCTCATTTTTGGTGTGGCCGGGATACGGCGCTATACTTGTTGCCGGGACAGCCTTTGGTAGATTTAGGCTGGTTTTATTATCCGCTGATGGCCGTTTTTTTGGTGGGTTTGATTAATGCGGTAAATTTGACCGACGGTTTGGATGGCTTGGCCACCGGTGTGTCGCTGATCGTTTTTATCGGCTATTTTGCCCTGTTTCTCTCTTTAAACGCCGTTGGCATTTATCTGGGCAATTTGCCCACTCTGGCCTGTGCCTTTGCCGGTTGCTGTGCCGGGTTTTTGTTCTTTAATCACTATCCAGCCAAGGTTTTTATGGGGGATACCGGTTCCCTGGCCTTAGGTGGCGCAGTGGCCGGTTTTGCCTTGATCGGCAGGCTGGAAATCGTAACCATCGGCTTTGGATTGATCTATCTTATCGAGGCGGCTTCTGTGATGCTACAGGTAGGCAGCTATAAGCTGACCGGCAAGCGGATCTTTAAAATGGCGCCTCTGCATCATCATTTTGAACAATTAGGCTGGCCGGAAACAAAGGTTTCTTATATGTTCTGGCTGGCTACCGCAATTACTGTGCTATTGACCTTACTCATTGTTTTATAGGGGGAAACATGGATATCAAAAAGCAACAAATTTTGGTGGTAGGCGCTGGTTTGAGCGGTTTGGCTGTCAGCCGTTTTTTGCTGGCTCGGGGCGCGCAGGTAACGCTTTATGACGGTAAGCCTAAAGAAAAGCTTTCCGCAGAGGTGAGCCAGCTGGAGACTGCCGGCTGTCAATTGTTGCTGGGAAATCAATTACCGGAAAAGGTAACCTGGCAATTGGTAATTGCCAGTCCTGGGGTGCCGCCGATGATCCCCATTTTACAAATGTGCAGGCAAGCTGGCTTGCCGGTAATCGGTGAAATGGAGCTGGCCTATCGTTTTGCTCAAGCCCCCTTTGCCGCCATTACCGGAACCAACGGCAAGACCACCACCACCGCCTTGACAGGCTATATTGCCCGGCAGGCCGGAATCAATACCATGGTGGGCGGTAATATCGGTGCACCGCTGGTAGAAACGGTAGAAGGCTTTGATGGTCTGATCGTAGCCGAGGTTTCCAGCTTTCAATTGGAAGACTGTGTGGAATTTGCGCCGCATATCGCCTGCTACTTGAATTTAACACCGGATCATCTGGATCGTCACGGCAGTTTGCAGCAGTATGCTGCCGCAAAAGAAAAAATCTTTGCCAGGCAAAGCGCCAAGGATTTTGCGGTGCTCAACTATGATGATCCAATGGTGCGACGCAATGAAAAGAAGTTGGCCGCAGCCGTTCGCTATTTTAGTTTGGAACAGCCGGTGGAAAATGGCGCGTTTTATCAAAATGGTGGGTTGTACCTGGCCAACCAGGGGCAGGTCAGTCATTTAATCGACGTTGGCGACATATATATCAAGGGAAGCCATAATTGGCAAAACGCCATGGCGGCTTCGGTGATCGCAACGATTTTGGGCATTGCGCCGCAGCAGATTGCCGCAAGTTTGCGCAGTTTTCCCGGTGTGGAGCATCGTTTGGAGTATGTTTGCGAAAAAAATGGTGTGATTTACGTCAATGACTCCAAAGGAACCAATCCCGATTCCACCAGCAAAGCCTTGGCAGCGTATGACCAGCCGATTATTTTGATTGCCGGCGGCTATGATAAAGATGCGGATTTTCTGCCGCTGATGAGCCTGATCAAAGAAAAGGTGCGGCATATGGTATTATTGGGTGCAACGGCGCCCAAGCTGAAAAAAGCGGCCGATCAGGTGGGATTTACTGCGTATTGCTTTGCGGATGATTTTACCCAGGCGGTACGATTAGCGGAGCAGGCCGCTTGCCCAGGGGATGTGGTGCTGCTGTCTCCCGCTTGCGCCTCTTGGGGTATGTTTAGCAACTACGAAGAAAGAGGCAAATTGTTTAAGAGTTTGGTGCGTTAGGACAGCGGTCTTTGTGGTCAGAAAAAGCAGCGAAAGAAAGGCGGAACACCATGTCCCGGAAACAAAACAAACAGGTAAAGTATGCGCCGGATTGGTGGATTTTGATTTCTGCTCTGCTCTTGTTGGGAGTGGGCTTGGTGATGGTGTTTTCGTCCAGTCAGTATTTTACAGCCTATCCGCCTTATAATGATACGATGTATTATTTGAAAAAGCAGCTCATCAGTGCCATTATTGGGTTAGTAGGATTGGTTTTCGCGTATAAATTGGATTATCTCTGGTACAAACGCATGGCCTTGCCGGCCTTTTTTGTGGTACTGGCGCTTCTGCTTTTTATGGCAATCAGTGAGCAGATCGATGTTATTGGTGGCGCCCAAAGATGGATGGAGATCGGTGGCGTCCAGTTTCAGCCTTCGGAGCTAAGCAAGATTGCCTTGCCGATGCTGCTGGCCTGTCTGCTTAACGGTTGGCAAAAAGAAATTGATAGCGCCAAAAGCGCTGTTTTCAGTATTGCGCTGATCGGCGGCGTTTGCGGGCTGATTATTTTGCAAAAGGATTTGTCCACCGCTGTGGTGGTTGGGGTGTCTGGTTTTGTGATGATGTTCTGTGCCGGTATTGGGATCAAATATTTGCTGGGGGTTGTTGCTCTGGGGATAGGTGGCGGCATCATGGCCATCGTTCTGGAGCCATACCGTATGGAACGGGTCTACTCCTGGCTGAACCCTTGGGCTTACCCAAAGGATGAAGGATATCAAGCCATTCAATCCCTGATGGCGCTGGGCTCCGGCGGCTTTTCCGGTGTGGGTCTGGGCAACGGCGGCGCCAAATGGTTTTATTTACCCAGCCGTCACACAGATTTTATTTTTTCTGTGCTTGGCGAGGAGCTGGGACTGGTGGGCGGTGTATTTTTGATTGCGCTGTTTATGCTGTTTGTCTGGCGGTGCATGACTACGGCCGTAAGGGCAGACAGTGTTTTTGCCTCTTTGCTGGCAATTGGTTTAACCGGTGTGATTGCGGCACAATCTTTGGTAAATTTAGGCGTAGTTACAGGCCTGCTGCCGGTTACCGGCGTGACCCTGCCTTTTGTGAGTTATGGCGGAACTTCGCTGGTAGCTACTTTGATAATGACCGGAATGCTGCTAAATATTTCCAGATTTCGCAAGTCGGGCCGCTCCTAAAGGGCATGATATGGCATCATTGGCCCGGCCGGCATCAGTGGCATTGCCTTGTGCACGCTTTCTGGCTGGCCTTTCTCCGCTTTGTTTGGCTTGATCCTAACCGGACAGATGGGCTGGCTGCGTTTTTGGACAGTTTGCCGAATAAAAATAATCTGCTGTTTTATTTGCAATTCCGGCCTTTTTCGCGTACAATAAGGAGCGGTGGTGAAAACGATGAAAGCTATAGTATCCGGCGGCGGAACCGGTGGGCACATCTATCCCGCTCTTTCCATCGCCCGCACCCTGCAAGCGGCAGGGTGGGAAATTTTGTTCATGGGTGGTCAAAAAACCCCCGATGGTCGTGAGCTGGCTTTGGAATCCAGATTGTCTCAGGCTGCGGGGTTTGCATATCAAGGCGTTGCAGCCGCAGGGCTGCGTCGTTCTTGGCGGATTGTGGCGGATTTAGCCGTGAATTTACGCGGTATGCAGGAAGCCAAGGGGTATGTAGAGAAGTTTAAACCAGACATTGTGATTGGTTGCGGCGGTTATGCGGCAGCGCCGGTATTACGGGCGGCGCAGTCGTTAGGGATACCGACGCTTTTGCATGAGCAAAATGCCTTTCCGGGCAAAGCCAATCGCTATCTGGCCAAAAGAGCCAACGGCGTTTGTCAAACCTTTGCCGCCTCTGCATCACTTTTTCCCAAGCATAGCACCCTTTTTGTAACCGGTTTGCCGGTGCGGCAAACCATATTGCAATCCACTAGGGCGGATGCTTGGCGTTATTTTCAGTTGGATGGCCCGGAGAGAGAGATTCCCACGCTGCTGATTACCGGCGGTTCCCAAGGGGCGCAGAGCATCAACAGAGCGGCGCTGGAGGCCTATGACCGGCTGCTGGCGGCCAATATCCGGGTGATTCATCTGTGTGGGGAGCGCAATTACGATCAATTGGTCAAACAGGCGCCCCAAGACCCCCGTTTGATATTGCTTTCTTATTTGGATCATATGGAGTATGCGCTGGCTTTGGCGGATTTAACCCTATCCAGAGCAGGCGCTTCTTATTTGGCGGAGATTGCCTGTCTGGGGCTGCCGGCGGTGCTTGTGCCGTTCCCTTATGCGGCGGGAGATCATCAAACCGCCAATGCCAAAGCTGTTGCAGATGCAGGAGCCGCAGTGATGATTGCCGACAATCAACTGAACGGAGCGCTTTTGGCGGATACGGTAGTAGGTTTGTTTGCTGATGCAAAGAAATTGGCCGGGATGCGGCAGGCTGCAAAATCTTTGGCAAGACCGGATGCGGCAGAGGAAATTTGCCGGATTGCTGCCGAAATTATCAATAAGAACTCGTCAAGGAGATAAGTATGGAGCACAATTTGCATTTTATCGGTGTGGGTGGGATTGGTATGAGTGCCATTGCCAGCATTATGTTGGGGATGGGCTATCAAATCAGCGGTTCTGATGTGAAAGCGGGAGCCCTGACGGAAGCTCTGGTAGAGCAGGGAGCGACGATTCGTTACGGTCATGCTGCCGAAAATATCCCCGCCGACGCCCAAGTCGTTGTTTATTCCTCTGCGGTAAAGGAGGATAATCCGGAAATGATCGAAGCCAGACGCCGCGGCCTGAAAATATACCGGCGGGCGGAAATGCTGGCTTTTTTGATGAGTACCCGCCAAAGCATCGGCGTAGCCGGCGCCCACGGCAAAACCACTACTTCGGGGATGATTGCTACGATGCTGGAGTTTTGTGGTCAGGATCCAACGATTATCATTGGCGGGATGCTGCCCTCTATCGGCGGCAGCAATGCCAAAGCGGGACGGGGGGCTCATCTGGTAGCGGAAGCCGATGAAAGCGACGGCACCTTTTTGCTGCTGCATCCCACCATTGCGGTGGTGAC
>CAYOVS010000063.1:0-8327 GCA_964407445.1 uncultured Peptococcaceae bacterium | reverse complement strand
CAAACCGGTGATAACTCTTTCCTTGCCGGCATATTTCAGATACAGGCGAATGATGCCCTGTTTGCCGTCTTCGATATATTCCACATCCTTGATGTAGCCTTCTTCTTTGAGAATATCGGCCATAGCCATTTTAGTTCTGGAAGCGGGGATTTCCACCTTATCCATATAAACCATATTAGCGTTGCGAATTCTGGTCAAGAAATCGGCAATCGGATCGGTAACAACCATACAAAACTACCTCCTTCCAATATCCCCAATTACCAGCTTGATTTGGTGACGCCGGGGATTTCTCCTTTGTAGGCCAAATTGCGGAAGCATATACGGCAGATGCCGAACTTACGCATATAGGCATGGGGACGACCGCAAATGCTGCAACGGTTATAGCCTCTGACCGAATACTTGGGCGTCCTTTTTTGTTTAACCAGCATAGAAGTCTTAGCCACGTTATTCCCTCCTTTATTTATCAGCGAACGGCATACCAATCAGCCGCAACAATTCTTTGCACTCTTCATCGGTAGTGGCTGAGGTAACGAAGGCTACTTCCATGCCCCGGATTCTATCGATCTTGTCATACTCGATTTCCGGGAAGATGAGCTGTTCTTTCAAACCCAAGGTGTAGTTGCCTCGACCGTCGAAGGCGTTGGCGGAAACACCTTTAAAATCTCTAACCCGGGGAATCGCCGCAGAAATCAGCTTATCCACAAACTCATACATACGCTCGCCGCGCAGTGTGACTTTGCAACCAATGCTCATACCTTGACGCAGTTTGAAGGCAGCGATAGACCTTTTGGCCTTGGTAATAATGGGCTTTTGTCCGGAAATCGCAGTTAAATCCCCCATAGCGGCGTCTAACGCTTTGGGATTTTGAATGGCTTCACCCAATCCCATGTTGATGACGATTTTTTCCAACCGGGGAATTTGCATCACATTTTTATAACTGAACTTGGTCTGAAGCTCTTTACGAATATCGTTTTCATAACGCTCCTTAAGTCTGTTCACCATGTTTCCTCCTTCCCCTACTCTTTATCGAAGCGTGCGCCACAAATGGCGCAAACCCGGATTTTTTTACCGTTGTCTAAAACCAGCTTCTTGATGCGCACGCCTTTATTGCATTTGCTGCAAAAGGGCATCACGTTAGAGCTGTGCATAGCTGCTTCTTTCTTGACGATACCGCCCTGGGGAGCAGCCTGGGTGGGCTTGGTGTGGCGGCTGACCAAATTGATCTTATCTACATAGACCCGGCCGGCTTTGGTATCCACACTAATGATCTTGCCTTTTTTGCCCAATTCTTTACCGGAGATCACGACTACGCTATCGCCGGTTTTTACATGCATTTTACTTTTCTCGTTTTTCGTCGCCATATTTACCCCTCCTAGAGAACTTCCGGCGCCAGCGAGATAATTTTCATAAAGTCTTTATCTCTCAGCTCCCGGGCCACCGGCCCAAAGATACGGGTGCCTTTGGGTTGATTGGCGTCATTGATGATGACTCCGGAATTCTCGTCGAACCGGATATAGGAACCGTCGGCGCGGCGAATTTCCTTGGCGGTGCGAACCACCACGGCGCGAACAACGTCGCCCTTCTTGACCATGCCGCCGGGGCTTGCTTCTTTAACACTGCAAATGATAATATCGCCAACTGTGGCATATTTACGGCGGGAGCCGCCCAGCACCTTAATGCATAAAAGCTCTTTGGCGCCGGTATTATCTCCCACTTTCAGTCTGGTTTCGGCCTGTATCATACAGCCGGCCCCCTTTCTTATCGCTTAATTATCCTTTAGACTATCGGCGCTTTTTCCAGAACTTCCACAACCCGCCATCTCTTGTCCTTAGAGAGAGGTCTGGTTTCCATGATCAGAACCTTATCGCCGATTTTAGCCTCGTTCATTTCATCATGGGCTTTAAATTTTTTGCTGGAAGTGGTGATTTTGCCATACAGAGGATGTCTGGTGCGGCTTTCTACTCTAACCACCACGGTTTTATCCATTTTATCGCTGGCAATAATGCCGATGCGCGTTTTCCGGGAATTTCTTTCCAACTGGATTGCCTCCTTTCCGGCAAACTTTCATAAAAGACGTACTTTAAGCCTGTTCGGACTGTTTTTGTCTGATAACGGTCTTAACTCTCGCCATGTCCCGGCGTACCGCCTTGATGGTCATGGGATTATCCAATTGACCGGTGGCTAAACGAAAACGCAGGTTAAAGAGTTCCGTCTGCAGATCGCTTTCTTTGCTGACCAATTCTTCATAGGAAAGGTCACGGAGATCCTTAGCTTTCATTAGCTTCACCACCCATTTCTTCTCTTTTCACAAATTTGCATTTGATCGGCAGCTTGTGCATGGCCAAACGCATAGCTTCTTTGGCAAGATCTTCGGGAACGCCGGCGATTTCAAACATCACCTTGCCCGGTTTTACCACAGCTACCCAATACTCCGGCGCACCTTTACCGGAACCCATGCGGGTTTCAGCAGGTTTTTCGGTAACCGG
Source organism: uncultured Peptococcaceae bacterium (assembly GCA_964407445.1). GTDB lineage: Bacteria > Bacillota > Dehalobacteriia > UBA4068 > UBA4068 > JAILCQ01. The sequence goes on along the minus strand of CAYOVS010000063.1, from coordinate 5,841 downwards.
CTTATGGGGGAAGATTTTGATCCAAACATTACCGCCACGTTTGATGTAACGGGTCATAGCAATACGGGCGGCTTCGATCTGCCGGCTGGTGATCCAACCGCATTCGGTAGCCTGGAGGCCGTATTCGCCGTAGCTGACGAAATTACCCTTATGGGCAGCGCCCTTCATCGTCCCGCGGTGCTGGCGGCGATATTTAACTCTTTTGGGCATTAACATTACTCAGCCACCTCCACTGCGATTTGTTTCTTTTCGCGGCGTTCGGGCAGGATTTCACCTTTATAGATCCAAACCTTAACGCCAATTTTGCCATAAGCGGTATTGGCTTCGGCAAAACCATAGTCGATATCGGCTCTCAAAGTATGCAGCGGCACTTTGCCTTCAGCATACCATTCGGTACGGGCGATTTCCGCGCCGCCCAAACGGCCACCGCACATGATTTTGATGCCTTCGCCGCCCATACGCATGGTACGGGTAACGGTTTGCTTCATGGCGCGACGGAAAGCGATACGTTTTTCCAGAGAAGCGGCTACGTTTTCAGCAACCAGTTGGGCGTCCATTTCGGGGCGTTTGACCTCGGTAATGTTGACCTTAACGGTTTTGCCGCTCATTTTTTCCAGCTCTTTGCGCAGAATCTCAACCTCTTGCCCGCCGCGGCCGATAACGATACCGGGTTTAGCAGTAAAGATATTGATCCGCACCTGGCCGCCGGCTCTTTCGATATCCACTTTGGATACGCCGGAGGCATACAGCTTGGCTTTAACATATTTACGAAGCTGATAATCCTCATAGAGGAAATGTTTGAAATCTTTATTATTGGCATACCAGCGAGCGTCCCAATCTTTGATTACGCCCACGCGAAAACCTTTCGGATTAACTTTCTGACCCACGATTAAACCTCCTCTCTTGTGCCAACCACCACGGTGATATGGCTGGTTCTATGGACCATTCTGTCGGCCCGGCCATGAGAACGGGGTTTAAACCGTTTAAGACTGGCGCCTTCATCCACATAAGCCTTGGTTACGATCAATTCATCCTTGGACATGCTGAGATTGTTCTCGGCATTGGCGGTGGCGGATTTCAAAACCTTGGCGATGGCCGCCGCCGATCTATTGGGGGTAAAGCGGAGGATACCCTCAGCCTCCCGAACCTTTTTGCCCCTAATCAGGTCGATAACCAGTCTGGCCTTACGCGGGGAAACGCGGATATATTTGGCTGTTGCTTTGGCTTCCAAAAGTGTTTCCTCCTTCCTTTCTACTTCAAGGCCGTAGAACGTTCGGTCTTGTTGCCATGGCCTCTGAAGTAGCGGGTGGGCGCGAACTCGCCAAGCTTATGACCCACCATGTCTTCGGTTACATATACGGGCACATGCTTTTTGCCGTCATGCACGGCGATGGTATGCCCAACCATTTGCGGAAATATCGTAGAGCTGCGAGACCAGGTTTTGAGAACCTTTTTTTCGCCGCCTTCATTCATTGCTTCAATCCGGGCCAACAGTCTTTCTTCAATATACGGGCCCTTCTTCACTGATCTACCCATTAAGGCTAATCCTCCCTTCAGTCCTGCTATTTGCTGTTACGCCGCTTGATAATCATGCGGTTGGAGGCTTTTTTCCTGTCTCTGGTCTTGGCGCCCAAAGCAGGTTTGCCCCAAGGAGTAACCGGGTTGCGTCCCACCGGGCTGCGGCCCTCGCCGCCGCCATGCGGATGGTCCACCGGGTTCATAACCACGCCGCGGTTGGCAGGGCGGATGCCCAGCCAGCGGCTGCGGCCGGCTTTACCGATATTGATGTTTTCCTGATCGATATTACCAACCTGCCCGATGGTGGCGCGGCAATTGGCCAGCACCATTCTCATCTCACCGGAGGGCATACGCAAAGTGGCGTATTTGCCTTCCTTGGCCATCAGCTGGATCGAAGAACCGGCGCTGCGGGCAAATTGACCGCCCAGACCGGGGCGCAGCTCCACATTGTGGATCACCGTACCTACAGGAATCGAGGACAGCGGCAGGGCGTTACCGACTTTGATATCCACATTGTCACCGGAAAACAGCACATCGCCTACGTGTGCGCCGTAGGGAGCCAAGATATAACGTTTTTCGCCGTCTGCGTAGTTGAGCAACGCAATGTTGGCAGAACGATTGGGATCGTATTCGATGCTGGCAATTTTGGCGGGAACACCGTCTTTATTGCGCTTGAAATCGATGATCCGGTACATTTGTTTATGACCGCCACCCTGATGACGGGTGGTGAGCTTGCCCTGGTTATTACGACCGCCTTTATTTTTAAGGGGTAGCAACAGGGATTTTTCCGGCTGGGCAGTGGTGATCTCCTCGAAGGTGGAAACCGTCATTCCTCTGCGGCCGGGAGATGTGGGTTGATATTTTTTAATTCCCATTTATTTTTCCTCCTTTGACCGCTTACTGTAAGCTGGAAAAGATCTCGATCTTATCGCCTTCGGCCAGAGTGACCACGGCATGTTTGGTGTCGGAGCGCTTGCCGAGATAGCGGCCCATTCTTTTATACTTGCCTTTGTTGATTCTGGTAGTTACATTAAGCACTTTTACGTTGAACAGATCTTCCACAGCGTGCTTGATTTCGATTTTGTTGGCGTCTTTGTCTACCAGGAAGGAATACTTGTTTTCTTCCATCAACATCATGGATTTTTCGGAAACCATCGGCCGAATCAGTACTTTTTGAGGATCACGCATTGCAAAGCACCTCCTCTAAGGACGCCAAGGCGTCTTTGGTAATGACCAGCTTTTGATTGTAGAGAATCTTGTAGGTATTCAGGGCATCCCAAGCGGCCGTATTCAGCCCCACTACGTTGCGGGCGGAAAGAACTGCGTTGTCCATACCTGCACCCAAAACAATCAGCGCATTGGGGGATGAGAGATTATTCATCACCCGTACCAGCTCTTTGCTCTTGGGCATATCCATATTCAGTTCATCCAGGATAATCAGATCGCCATCCGCATATTTGCTGGAAAGGGCGGAGAGTAAAGCTGCCCGCCGCATTTTCTTGGGCATTACCGTTTTATGATCGTGAGGGACGGGGCCAAAGGCCACGCCGCCGCCACGCCATACCGGGTTGCGGCTGCTGCCGAAACTGGCTCGGCCGGTACCCTTTTGACGCCAGGGTTTTTTACCGCCGCCGGATACCGCAGCTCTGTTTTTGGTGGCATGCGTGCCACGGCGCAGAGAATTGAGATATACCGTAACTGCCTGATGCATTACCGGTACATTCACGGGCGCCATAAAGATGGCGTCGTTCAGCTCTATTTCACCGACAGATGCGCCTTCTCTGTCTAATACGTCTATCTTAGCCATGCTTAACCTCCTTCACGACGCTTAGCCCATTTTGCGCGATTCTTTGATCATCAGCAGGCCCTCTTTAGGACCGGGGACAGCGCCTTTGATCAGCAACAGGTTGCGCTCCGCGTCAACTTTAACAACTTCCAGATTCTGCACCGTAACCGCTTCATTGCCCATCTGGCCGGGGGAATGCTTGCCCTTGAATACACGGGCGGGACCCTTGGCGCCAGTGGTGGCGGGACGACGGTGACATTTGGAACCATGGCTCATGGGGCCACGACGGTCATTCCATCTTTTGATGGTACCGGCAAAGCCTTTGCCCTTAGAGGTTCCGGAGATATCGACGACATCGCCTTCGGTGAAAATTTCCACCGTAACCACATCGCCAACATTGTAATTGGCCAAATCCTTGGCACGGACTTCCCGCAGATGGCGAACCGGTTCCACACCGGCTTTGTCGCAATGGCCTTTTAAGGGTTTGTTGACGTTAACGGGCTTAATCGCCCCAAAACCAAGCTGTACCGCTTGATAACCGTCATTTTCCTCAGTCTTTATCTGAGCAATTTTGCAGGGGCCGGCTTCAATTACCGACACCGGGATAATTTTACCCTCGGGGCTGAAAATCTGAGTCATCCCCAGCTTTTTGCCGAGTATTGCTTTCGGCATATATTGCACCTCCGTTTCAGATTAACACACTTCGATTATATTGATAACAATCGCCTACAGCTTGATTTCAATATCCACGCCGGCCGGCAAATCCAGCCGCATCAAGGCGTCCATAGTCTTTGGCGTGGGCTCGAGTATATCAATGAGGCGTTTGTGAGTTCTCATTTCAAACTGCTCCCGGCTATCCTTATTAACATGGGGTGAACGCAATATGGTGTAGATATTTTTTTCCGTGGGCAGCGGAACCGGTCCGGAAACCAGCGCGCCGGTCCGTTTGGCCGTATCAACGATCTTTACTGCGGATTGATCCAACAGTCTGTGATCATAGGCCTTAAGTCTAATTCTGATTTTATCTTGTGCCATTTATTCTATTCTCCTTTCGCCCGTATCCTAACGGACATTCTCAGCGGAAATTACCCTTCCCGCGCATCGGGAAAGCAACCTCCCGCCTCGTCGCATTATCCTTGCTTTGGCCTTTGCGGCTACGACATCCGGGACGTCTGCTTCCAGCCGCCCCGGATGTTCGTTTTCCACAACAGCGCAGTTACGCTTGCCTTATTTGTTAACGCCGATAACAACACCGGAGCCAACGGTTCTGCCGCCTTCGCGGATAGCGAAGCGCAGGCCTTCTTCGATGGCGATGGGGGTGATCAGTTCGATGTCCATGACGATGTTGTCGCCGGGCATTACCATTTCTACGCCTTCGGGCAGGTCGGCCACGCCGGTAACATCGGTTGTACGGAAGTAGAACTGGGGACGATAGCCGTTAAAAAACGGCGTATGACGGCCACCTTCTTCTTTGGTCAGGACGTAAACCTGGCCTTTGAATTTGGTGTGGGGATGAATGCTGCCGGGCTTGGCCAAAACTTGACCGCGCTCGACTTCTTTTCTGTCGATACCACGCAGCAAGCAGCCGATGTTATCGCCGGTTTCCGCATAATCAAGCAGCTTGCGGAACATTTCCACGCCGGTGACTACCGTCTTTTTGCTTTCTTCCATCAATCCGACGATCTCTACCGTCTCGCCCACTTTGATCTGACCGCGTTCTACACGGCCGGTGACCACGGTGCCGCGGCCGGTGATGGTGAACACGTCTTCGATGGGCATCAGGAACGGTTTGTCGGTATCCCGCTCGGGAGTGGGAATATAGCTGTCAACTGCATCCATCAATTTCCAGATGCTGCCGCAATTGGGGCAATCCCGTTTGCCGCAGCCGCATTCGCCGGCTTTCAGGGCAGAACCGGTAATAATCGGGATGTCGTCGCCCGGGAATTCGTATTCGCTCAACAGCTCACGAATTTCCATTTCCACCAATTCCAACAGTTCAGGATCGTCAACCTGATCCGATTTGTTCATATAAACGACGATATAGGGCACGCCTACCTGACGGGCGAGCAGAATGTGCTCACGAGTCTGGGGCATGGGGCCGTCCGCCGCGCTGACCACCAGGATCGCGCCATCCATCTGCGCCGCGCCGGTGATCATGTTCTTGACATAGTCGGCGTGTCCCGGGCAGTCCACGTGGGCATAATGCCGTTTTTCGGTTTCATACTCAACATGAGCGGTGTTGATCGTGATACCACGGGCTTTTTCTTCCGGCGCCTTGTCGATTTGGTCATAGGCCATAACGGTTGCGCCGCCCGCCTTGGACAGGCACAGGGTGATCGCTGCGGTCAAGGTAGTTTTGCCGTGATCCACGTGGCCGATGGTACCAACATTGACATGCGGTTTTGTTCTTTCAAATTTTTGCTTTGCCATTTGGTAGAACCTCCTAAAAAATAATTAAGCAACGGCAGTTTTGCAGTAACGCCCTGATTGCCTAGATAGATTTAATTGTATCGCAAAAAACAAGCACTGTCAAACCT
>CAYOVS010000062.1:0-8391 GCA_964407445.1 uncultured Peptococcaceae bacterium | reverse complement strand
AGTGACTATTTCTGTTTCCTTTTGAGAATTCTTAATATTATAGACAACGACTCCGCATATTTATAATGGGCGGCACAGCTTCCCTCGGCGGAAACCATGCAAGCGCCTTGTGGATGGGCAGGCGTGCAAACGCCGCCGAATAAAGGACAATCTGTAGGGGATAGCTTCCCCTGCAAAATCAAACCGCAACGACAACCAGGCGGATCCTCCGCCAAAGCGCCGGCCAACGTTTCCCCAAAACGGCAGCGGGCATCGTAAGCCGCCCACTGGGAACGGATGGACAAGCCGCTTGCAGCAATCGTCCCCAGTCCCCGCCAGACCGCATCGCAAGACTGGAACACCTGTTGCAGCAGGTGCATCGCCACCTTGTTCCCCTGTTCCGTTACTGCCCGCCGATAGCAGTTTTCCAGCACCGGCTGCTTTTGCAAGAGCTGCTGTAGCAGGCAGCGTACTGCCAAAAGAATCTCTTCCGGCTCAAAACCGGCGATGGCCGCCGCCAAACTCAACTGTTGGGGGACAAAGCGAAAATAGGCTGCGCCGGTTACCGCCGCCACATGTCCGGGACAAAGCAATCCATCCACCGGACTATCCTCGCCGAACAAGGCGGCTAAAGCCTGGGGCATAGTTTTATGCACCGATAGCAGCGAAAAATTAGCAACCCCCTGTTCCGCCGCCATTTGCAAGGTAGCGGCAGTCAACGGCGCGGTAGTTTCAAAGCCAACCGCCAAAAAGACTACCTGCCGGTGGGGGTTCTGCTGGGCAATGGTCAGGGCGTCCAAAGGAGACAGTACCAAACGCACATCCGCACCCTGCTCCTTTGCGCCAAGCAAACTGTCGCCGCCTGCGGGAACTCGCAGCATATCACCAAAGCTGGTCAAAATCACCTGAGGCAATCGGGCCAAGGCCAACGCTTCCGCAACCTGCCCGGCAGGGGTGACACAAACCGGACAACCGGGGCCGGCGATCAGCCGAATATTGGAGGGCAGCAAACGGCGCAGCCCATAGCGGTAGATACTCATGGTATGGGTACCGCAAACCTCCATCAGCGTATAAACCCGCCCAGGCTGCCGCTCTGCCAAATCTGCCGCCAGCTTTTGGATCTCCGCCAGCAGCCCCGCGATCAGCCGTTCTTGTTCCGCCTGTTTATTCATGGGTAAGATTCCCCTCAAAATCCATTTCCTCCGCCAGCGCTACCAGCTCCACGCCTTCCTCTTCGCTAAGGGTCTGGATCACAAAACCGGCGTGTACCAACACATAGTCCCCTACCTGCACTTGGGGAAATAAACGCAAACAAGCCTTTTTGCCCAGGCCGTTATACTCAATTAACGCCATATCCCCTTCAATCGTATGCACCTTTCCCGGTATTGCCAAGCACATTATCCAATCCCCTCCATCAATTTGTTGCAAGCAGCCGTCCTTTTGCTGCCTTACTGAAACAAAACAAACGCACAATCCACAAAAGAAGAACTCTTTACTTCTATATAATACCACATATGATACCACATAATCGGAAATAACGAATAACGCAGTTTAGGAACAGGCTGGCGCCAAACCCGCCGCGGCAATCGCCGCCTGCCCCAAGGCTAATCCCCCATCGTTCACCGGCACCTGCTGATTGGCGCAAACGGTAAAACCCAGCCGGGATAATGCGTCCACTGTCTTTTCCAGAAGCAGGATATTCTGCCAGCAGCCGCCGGAAAGAGCCACCAGCGCCACACCGGTTTGCTGCCGTACCTGCACCGCAGCTGCTACGGCCATCTCCACCACGCCCCGATGGAACCGCCCGGCGATGCGGCAAGGGGCAACCCCAGCCAACCGATCCGCCGCAGCTTGCGCCATGGCAGGCCGCCAATCCATAATCGTTTCTTCTCCCTGTCGCAGCAGCGGCAGCGAATAGGCGATATCTTCCCCATCCCAAACCGCCAACTGCTCCAGGCCGATAGCAACCTGCCCTTCATAGCTCACCTGCCCGGGCAAGCCCGCCAAAACCGCCATACCGTCAAACAACCGCCCCATCCCGGAGGTCAGCGGCGCATTGACGCCCCGGCGAACAGCCTGCAACAGTACCTGCCAGCCCTCGAGCCACAGCCCTGCAAATTCCGGCAGTCGCTGCTCCGGCAGGGCTGCCGCCAGATAGGACAAGGTCATTCGCCATGGCTCCTTCACCGCCGCTTCCCCCCCGGGCATGGGCGCATAGAGCAAATGGGCCATCCGGCGAAAGCCCCGGCAATCCCCCAGCAGTACCTCGCCGCCCCACAACGCGCCGTCGCTGCCATAGCCGGTACCGTCAAAGATCAAACCAATGGCCGGATCTGTCCAGCCCTGCTCCGCCAAAACCGAAGCCAAATGGGCATGATGATGCTGCACCGCCACCAAAGGCAGCTTGCCTGCAAACTCCCGGGCAAAGGCTGTAGACTGGTAGCCTGGGTGCAGATCATGCACCAGCAACTGTGGCTGCACCGCAAACATCCGGCAAAAATCGGCGATTTCCTGCCGGTAGCCGGCAAAGGTAGACTGCTCATCCAAATCCCCCTGATGCTGGCTTAAAAAAGCCTGCTGCTCCCGGAGCAGACAAAACACGTTTTTTTGCTGCCCACCCAAGGCCAGCAGCTTCCCCGCCCAAGGCAGGGTCAGCGGCTCCGGCACATAGCCCCGAGAACGGCGCAGCAATCGGGGCGCGCCTGCCGCCACCACCGCCACGCTATCATCACAACGGCGAAAAATTCGTCGGTTATGGCTCAAAAATCCATCTACAATAGGGGCAAGTCGGGTCAAGGCATCCTCATCCTGATAGGCAATAGGCTCGTCCGCCACATTGCCGCTGGTCATGACCAAGGCTGGCACTTGCGCCAACAGCAAATGATGCAAAGGCGTGTAGGGCAGCATGATCCCCAGCCGGTCGGTTCCCGGCGCAACCGAGGGCGCAATCTGTATGCCATCGGCTCTTTTACGCAGCAACACGATGGGTCGGCGACGTCCGGTCAGCAGTTCTTCTTCCTGCGCATCCACCAGACAATAACGGCAGGCCGTTTCAAGATCCCGCACCATTAATGCCAAAGGCTTGTCGTAACGGTACTTGCGGCGGCGCAATTGGCATACCGCCTGTTCGTTGTGGGGATCGCAGGCCAGATGATAGCCGCCCAAGCCCTTGATAGCCAAGATCTGCCCATCCTGCAAAGCTTTTTGTGCTGCGGCAAGGGGTTGCGCTTCCTCGGAAGCACTACCGTCTTTGTGCAGAAAAACCAGCCGAGGGCCACAAGCAGGGCAGGCGATCGGCTGGGCATGAAAACGACGATTATAAGGATTTGTAAAATCTGCGGCACAAGCATCACACATGGGGAAATCCGCCATGGTGGTCAAGGCTCGGTCATAGGGGATATCACCGATGATGGTAAAGCGAGGGCCGCAATTGGTGCAGTTGGCAAAGGGATACTGATACATCCGGCTATCCGGATTTTGCAGATCCGCCAGACAATCATCACATGTAGCCACATCCGGCGAAAGTAAGGTGCGCCGCTCCCCCGGTGCGCTTTCCCGGATCACAAAGCTGCTTTCTTCCTGCGGTGGCAAAGGCTGGCAGTCGATAAAATCGATCTTTGCCAAGGGCGGCGGTTGTTGCTCCAAGCGGCGGCGGAACTGGGCGCAAGCCCCCGCCTGCCCCTGGATCTGGATAAATACCCCTGCCGCGCAGTTGAGCACCCAACCGGTCAGTGACAAGTCGGTGGCCAGACGATAGACAAAAGGACGAAAGCCCACCCCCTGCACAATCCCCTGCACCTGTAGCGCATAGCGTTCTTCCATTGTGGTTATGCCTGCTTCTGTTTGGCCTGAGTGAGACCGATCAAATACTCCGCCAGTTCATCCACCCCACTGACCTCGCCCTTGCGGCAGCAGGTTTCAAAAATACGGATCCGGGGGTTGATGGTGAAAAGATCCTTTTTGGTCTCCTCGATATCCATACCGGAAGCTTCCAAAATATCAATTTTGTTTAGCACCACCACATCGGCGGACATAAAAGAAGTTGGATATTTGCTGGGCTTATCGCCCCCTTCGGTAACGCTCATCACCACGATGCGCAAATCCTCTCCCAAATCAAAGGAGGCGGGACAGACCAGATTCCCTACATTTTCGATAATCAGCAAATCCAATGCGTTCATATAAAAACCGGGCAACACCCGATTGATCATCTTGGCATCCAAGTGACAGCCGCCGTCGGTATTGATCTGCACCACGGAAATACCGCAGGAAGCAATCCGTTTAGCGTCCTTGGCCGTGGCCAAATCCCCTTCGATCACCGCTACCTTCAGTTGGTTTTGCAGCAAATGCAGGGTGCGCTCCAGCAAAGTGGTTTTGCCCGCCCCGGGAGAGCCCATGATATTGATGGCAAAAATACCGCTGTTTTTAAACAAAAGCCGGTTATCTGCCGCATAGGCATTGTTGCTCTCCATAATATCCTGTTCGATATCAATACGCATTTATTTCGCCTCCCCATCAAAATCGATGCTTGCCAAATACACCCTATCGCCGCTGAGAATCGTCGCATCATGGCTGCCGCAAGCGGGACAGGTCAAAGGGATCGTTTCGCTTTGATAATCCGCTTGGCATTCATTACAGCGTGCGGCAACCGGCTCAATGGTCAACTCCATGGTCGCTCCGGCAAACAAGCCCGAGCCGGTTTGAGATTCAAAGGCAAATTGCAGTGCATCCTGCATAATATTGGCCATTTTCCCGGCGCGCACATACAAAACATTCACCCGGTCAACCTGATACGGCTGCAAAGCCTCCTGCGCTTTAAACAATATTCTTTCCATCATGGATGCTTCATGCATTTTCTTTCCCTCCCAATAACGCCAGGAATTCTTCTTTCTTGATTACCGCCACCTGCAACTCCTGGGCTTTGGCAAGCTTGCTTCCCGGTTGATCTCCCAATAATAAATAGCTGGTCTTTTTACTAACAGAGCCGCTGACCTTGCCACCGGCAGCCTCGATCATTGCGGTAGCCTGTTCCCGGCTGATCCCATCCAGGGTGCCGCTGAGCACAAAGGTTTTGCCACTGAACACCCCGGCTGGGGCAGGCGCACCCTCTGCGGTGAACCGCAAACCCAATTGGCGCAGCGCTTCCAGCTGCTGCCGATTGGCCGGATCGGCAAAATAGGCAACCAAGCTGGCAGCAATTTTTTCTCCAATCTCCGGGATAGCGGTTAATGTTTGCAGATCCGCTACCATCAATTGATCCAAATCGCCAAAGGCTGTGGCCAGTACCCGGCCAGCCCGCTCTCCCACATGGCGAATACCCAAGGCAAACAGCAGCCGTCCCAAAGGCGCTTCTTTGCTTTTTTCCAGCTGCTCCAGCAGCTTGGCCGCAGATTTTATTCCCAGCCCGGGCAAGGCAGCAAGCTGCTCTTTTTGCAACCGGTAAAGATCCGGCAAACTTTTAACCAGCCCCTGCTCCAACAGCAGGTTGATAATCGCCGGGCCCAATCCGTCAATATTCATCGCCTTTTTTCCGGCAAAATGTTGCAGCAACTCCCGCAGCTTGGCCGGGCAATCCGGGTTTGTGCAGCGACGCACCGCTTCCCCCGGCAAACGCAACGCAGCCCCGCCGCACTCCGGGCAAACTTGGGGCATGACAAAGGGTTGTGAATCCCCAGGTCTTTGCTCCGGCAATACCCGCGCCACCTCCGGGATCACGTCCCCGGCCTTATGGATCAACACCCGATCCCCCACCCGAATATCCTTGGCTGCGATCATATCCTCGTTATGCAAAGTGGCTCGGCTGATCACGCTGCCAGCCAGCTTTGTGGGGGTCAGCACCGCCGTTGGCGTCAGCGCACCGGTGCGCCCTACGCCAATGATAATATCCTCCACCGTGGTTTCCGCCTGCTCCGGTGGAAACTTGTAGGCGATTGCCCAACGGGGATATTTGCTGGTCATGCCCAGCTCTTGCCGAAGCGCCAGATTTGCCAATTTGACAACAATGCCATCGGTATCGTAAGGCAATTGATGGCGTTTTTCGGTCATTTCCGCAATATACGACATAATCTCTGCCACGCCGCGGCAGATTTTTCTCTCTGGATTGACAGGAAAACCCAAATTTTCCAGATGCAGCAACAAATCCTCTTGTGTTTGGCAAGAGTCGTCCTCTCCCTGGACAATATCATAAAGGAAAATATCCAGATTGCGTCCGGCGGTAACCGCTGCATCCAGTTGGCGCAGGCTGCCGGCAGCAGCATTGCGCGGATTGGCAAACAGCGCTTCCCCGGCTTCCTCCCGCTCCTGATTCAAAGCGGCAAAGGCGGCTTTTGGCATATAGACCTCGCCCCGTAGCGTCAGCAAAGGCGGCGCCTGGCCAAGTCGGTGAGGCAGATTTTGGATCGTCCGCACATTGGCGGTAACATTCTCCCCGGTAACACCATCGCCCCGGGTAGCGGCCACGGATAATTTCCCGTTTTCATAGGTGACCGCCAAAGACAACCCATCCATTTTTTGTTCCAGCACAAAAACCGGCTCTGCCCCAGCCTTGACCAGCCGGTTGACAAAGGCGGTAATTTCTTCTTCGTTAAAGGCGTTTTCCAAAGAAAGCAGCGGACTGGGATGGGTCACCGGGGCAAACTGCGCCAAAGCGCGCCCCCCTACCTGCACCGTGGGAGAAGACGCATCGCCATACTGGGGATACTGCTCCTCCAAAGCTTGCAGCTCCCGCAACAGCCCATCGTACTCATAATCCTCCACCAAGGGCTGATCCTGCTCGTAATAGGCCTGATTATACCGGGCCAGCGTTTGCCGCAGCTCTGCAATTCTTTGCTTGGTTTCGTTTTCGTTGCACATAACAGCACCCCCGCAGACAATAATCGGCACGTAAACCCATCCGGGATTTGCCTCGACAAAGCCCCTTTTTAGGCAACAGTATGTACTTATTTTGTCAATTTTGTCAGCGGAGCATACTTCCACATCAGCTTTTTAATGCCCATATTGGGGAAAGCCACACTGATCTGCATATCATCGCCAGTTCCGGATACGGCCACCACCACGCCTTCGCCAAACTTGGTGTGGCTGACATTATCGCCAACCGCAACCGCAGCCTTAACAGCAGGGGGCGTATCCGGTTTGACCACCGCCCGCGGCGCAAACAAATTGCCGGTAGGCTGGGGTCGATTGGCGTTTCGGGCTTCGTGAATATTGCGTTTTTCGGTAACGCCGCTTTTGGACAACAATTCCTCGGGGATCTCTCCCACAAAACGGGAAGGCTTATTATATTCATAATTGCCCCAATACAGTCTTCTGCCGGCAGAAGACAGGCACAGACGTTTTCTAGCTCGGGTCATGCCCACATAGCATAACCGTCTTTCCTCTTCCATCTCGCTGTCATCGGCGCTGAAAATAGCTCGCTTGTGCGGGAATACCCCCTCTTCCAAACCAACCAGAAACACCACGGGGAACTCCAGCCCTTTGGCCGCATGCAGGGTCATCAGCGTGAGATAGCCGCTTTCCTGCCCTTGATCGTCTAAATCGGTGGATAGCGTCAATCTGGCCAAAAACGCCTGCAAAGGGGAGGAAAACTCAATTTCTTCCTCTTGCAGCACCTGCGCAAGCTCCTGGTACTCCTGATCGAAATCCTCGGCAGTATCATAAAGCTGCTCTAAAATATCCAGATGCTCCAGCGCGTCCTTATCCGCTTGCAGCATCGCATAATAGCCGGTTTGATGCCACAGCTCTTTCATCAACTGGGCAACGGAAGGGTTCTCCGCCGCAGACTGGCGAAAGCTGTCCAGCAATTGCGCCAGTGCCGTCAACTTGCCCCGGGCTGCCACATTAAATTGCTCCGGAAGGGTATCTGCCTGCACCAGCAAGCTATAAACGCTCACCTGTCTTTGAACGGCCAATTCATTTAGCTTATCCCAAGTAGATTTGCCAATACCGCGGCGGGGTTCGTTATAAATACGCTGCAACGCTTCGTTATCCGCCGGATTATCCAGCAAACGCAGATAGGCCAGCGTATCCCGCACCTCTTTGCGCTCGTAAAACTTGGTGCCGCCAAAAACCCGGTAGCGGATATTGTATTTGCCGCATTCTTCTTCAAACAAGCGGCTTTGGCCATGGGTGCGATACAACACGGCGCAATCCGCAAGAGAAAAGCCTTCCCTGAGCAGATTGGCCACAGCACCGATGACAAAATGGGCTTCATCCCGGTCAGTTTCCGCATGATGGAAGTAGACCTTTTCTCCTTCTTCCGCCCGGGAAAACAGATCCTTTTTCAATCTTCTTTTATTATTGGCGATCACACCGTTGGCGGCGCTGAGGATGTTTTGGGTGGAACGATAATTTTCTGTCAGCTTAATTTCCCGGCAATCCGAATAATCGGTGGAAAAATCCAAAATATTGCTGATATCC
>CAYOVS010000061.1:0-8650 GCA_964407445.1 uncultured Peptococcaceae bacterium | reverse complement strand
CAAAAGAGCCGCTTCTTGTTTTGATATCGTTTATAATTTGGCGATCGGATCAACGGTATTCTTGTTGGCTACAAACATTTTTCGGATAAATCCGGGCAGCTTGAAATAGAAAATTTTCATTGGCGCATCCCCTCGTCTACTGTTATGCTATGAGCAGTCTATGCGAATTCTTTTTTTTTGCGCCTGTCCCGGACAAAATGACCGCCTATCTCTTTCCCTTATCATAGATCTCCCCCAAAGCCCGGGGCGCCCGGTTGCTGCCGGAAAAGAAGATCAGCAGCAGCAAGGTCAGCAGATACGGCAAAATCATAATCAGATCCGAAAAAGTGCTGGGCAAACCAAGCACCTGACTCAGCTTATACCCACCGGATCTGGCCATGCCAAACAACAGACAAGCGCCAAAGGTAGGCAGGATGCGCCAATTGCCAAAAATCAAGGCTGCAATCGCCAAATATCCGTAGCCGGAATAAATATTGGCGGAAAAATTGGCAGAGATGGAATAGGCAAAGCTGATACCGCCCAATCCGGCCACTGCACCAGAAATCAACACCGCGCCAAAGCGAATTTTTGCCACATCCGCCCCGGCCGCATCCACCGCATGGGGATTATCGCCGCAGGCCCGCAGCCGCAAACCATAGCGGCTGCGATACAGCACAAACCAGGCGATCACCGCCAAAACCAGGATGATTATTTCAAAAGGATAAATATCGGTAAAAAAGCCACCCAGCACCGGGATATTAGAAAGCGCCTCAACCGTAATCCGCTGGCTAACTCCCAATTGGAACTTATTGGAAGGCTGGCCAAAAACAGAGGTATTGATCTGGCTGGTGAGAAAAGAGGTCAAAGCCATTGCCAAAATATTGATCACCACGCCGCTGATCACCTGATTGGCTTTAAATTTGACACAAAGCAATGCGTGCAAAGCAGCGTAGGCCATGCCACCCAGCATCGCACAAACCATGGCCAGCAGCATCGGCACCTGAGAATTGGCGGAAAACAGATTGGCAGTCAGCACCACAAACAAAGCGCCGATAAACGCGCCAAACCCTTGCAAGCCTTCCAGAGCCAGATTGGTTACGCCGCTACGCTCACTATAAATCCCACCGATGGCAATGATAAACAGCGGCAGAGAAAAGGCCAAACCATCGATAATCAAGCTGTTCATTGCCGTTCCTCCCTTCCCCTGTCAATGGACGAAACTGCTTCCGCTTCCTTTTGCTCATGTTTTTCCTGCGCTTTTGCCAGCAAATAGCGAATATACACGCCACAGGCGGAGAACAACAGGATCAGCCCGGTGATCACCGAGGCAATTTCCCGCTCCAACCCCACCGCCGAGCTCATATAGGTACTGCCCTTGGTGATGGCGCTGATCAAAAAAGAAGCAAAGACGATGCCTACCGGATTAGAATTGCCCAGCAAGGCTACGGCAATGGCGTCGAAGCCCACGCTGGTCAGCACCCGCGGCTGGATCGAGGTAAAATACCCCATGTAATAGGAAACGCCAGCCAGCCCGGCCAAAGCACCCGATAGCAGCATGGCCAAAATCACATTTTTGCCCACATTGGTACCTGCGTAGCGGGAAGCCTTAGGGTTCGTGCCAACCATCTTCAGTTCAAAGCCCATTTTGGTGCGATCCAGCAAAAACCGCACCGCAAACACGGTCAGCAGCGCCAAAACGATCCCCAGCGGCAACACGGTTTTTACCGAGCCCAACTGCACATTGCTTACAGTAAGAGCGGATGCAGGATCAATATATCTGGATTGCCGGGATACCGGGTCAATATAATAGCTGTTGATAAAAAAGCTGACCACATACTGCAAAATATAGTTTAGCATGATTGAGGAAACGACCTCGTTAATATTAAAACGATACTTGAAAAAACCGATCAGGCCGCCAACCAAAGCGCCTGTGGTCATGCCAACCAGCAGCACCAGCGGTTTGGCAAGAACAGCAGGTAAACCGCTGTAGCCCAAAAGAATCGTGGCCACAAAGCCTGCCGCCAGCATCTGGCCGGAAACACCGATATTGAACAGCCCGGCTTTAAAGGCTACCGCTACCGCCAGCGAGGCAAACAGCATCGGCGTCCAGGAATCCAGAAAGCTCATAAAATCGGTAAACATGCTTTTGCCGCCGGCATAGGCGGCCTTTGGCCACAAACCGCTGCCTTGCAACAAGCTGCGATAAGCAACCAAAGGGTCTTTGCCCACCCAAAGCACCACCAAAGCGCCCACCAATAAACTGATGAAGATGGCCAAAAGGGGGATGGAAATGCGCTGCCGCTTCTCCCCGCCAAACAGGGCTAAAAAGAATTTGCTCAAGACCGTTTCACCCCCATCATGTATTCGCCAAGCTGATTCTGGGTCAATTGCCCCGCAGGGGCAATCTTTTGAAAACAGCCATTATAGATGACCGCAATGGTATCCGCCAGCTGCATGATTTCGTCCAGCTCCAAAGAAACCAGCAAAATTGCCCGGCCTCTTTGCCGCTCCGCCAAAATCTGGCGGTGAATATTTTCAATTGCACCGATATCCAGGCCCCGGGTGGGCTGGACAAAGATCATCAGCGGCGCATCCGCCTCAATCTCCCTGGCCACAATCGCTTTTTGCTGATTGCCGCCGCTCATGGAACGCACCTGGGTATTGCCGCCCTGACCGCAGCGAATATCGTATTTGTCGATCAGCCTGTGTGCCTGCCCCGCAAAAGCATTGCGATCCAGCACCCCTTTTTGGCAATAGGGCGGCTGGTAATATCGCTTGAGCACCAGATTGGACGCCAAATCAAAATCCAGCACCAAGCCGTAATTCTGCCGATCCTCGGGGATATAGGAAACACCCAGCTCGGTGCGGCAGCGCACCCCAGCATGGGTGATATCCTGCCCAAGCAAACTGATCTTGCCTTGCACGGCCTTGGTCAAACCGGCAATGGCGTCGGCAATCTCCACCTGGCCGTTGCCGGAAACACCGGCAATGGCAAAAATTTCACCGGCTCGCACCGCAAAAGAGACCTGACTGACCACCGGAAAGCCATCCTGGTTTTTGACCGTTAGCCCGGCTACCGACAGCACCTCCCCGCCAAAGACCGGCGGCGCTTTCGCCAACTCAAAATCCACTTCCCGTCCAACCATCAGATTGGCCATAGTCTTGGTACTGGTGGTGGCCACCTCCAGCACATCCACCAGCTTGCCCCTACATAATACAGCGCAACGGTCGGCAACCTTTTTGATCTCCTCCAGTTTATGAGTAATCAAGATGATTGTTTTACCATCCTTGCGCAATTCCTGAATGATTTCCAATAAAAATTCGATTTCCTGCGGGGTGAGCACGGCTGTTGGTTCATCAAATATTAATATTTCTGCTTCACGATAGAGCATTTTCAAAATTTCTACTCTTTGCTGCACGGAAACATTCACATCTTCAATTTTTCGGGTGGGATTGACCTCCATGCCAAAACGGCGGGATAACTGGGCGATTTGCCGATCCGCCCCTTTGACGTCCACCATCGGCAGCAGCCCTAAAAATTTACGCGAGGGCTCCATGCCCAAAATAATATTTTCGGTAATGGTATAATTCTGCACCAGCTTAAAATGCTGATGCACCATGCCGATACTCAGCTTGGTGGCATGGCTGGGCGAAGTGATATTGACCTTTTGGCCGCGGATCCAAATTTCTCCCGCATCCGGCTCGTACATGCCAAACAGCATGCTCATCAAGGTAGATTTTCCCGCACCGTTTTCGCCCAGCAGCGCAAAAATTTCCCCTTTTTTGATGGAAATGGAAACATCATCATTGGCAACCACGCCGGGAAAGCGTTTGGTGATATGCCGCATCTCCACAATATAGTCGCTCATCCGCATCCCTCCCGCAAAAATTGCGCCGCCCAAAAGGTTTGACAATTTTGGCCAGGCAATCAGAATCGTACTGCTAGCAATAGCCTTCTCATGCAATAGCAATAGCAATAGCAATAGCAATAGCAACATCATACCAAACTTTTGGCCAAAAGAAAAGGGGATGCAGCGCAAAAGCGGAGCATCCCCATGGTATTACAAGTGTGCTTACAGACCCGGGAAATTATCGGGAGTATTGCCGTTAAAATTGGCGGCAGGAACAATATCACCACTCTGTACCAGCGCATAAACGTCGTTCAGTTTGGTAAGAGTATCTTCACTCAACTGATGACGGCCTTCCGCCTGCACAAAACCGGTGGAATCGGTATTCGCCTGCAACAAATTGTTGCCACCGACAAACGTTCCGTCAACCAAAGCGTTCAATTGCCGTTCTACGTTCAAAGCCATATTCTTCAAGACGGAGGTTAATAGGATATTGGTATCCCCGTTGACGCCATCGTCATACTGATCGGTATCGCAGCCAATTACCATCGCGCCTTTTTCTTTGGCAGCGGTGAACACGCCGTTACCGGAATTGCCGGCGGCAACAAAGATGATGTCGCAGCCTTCCTGCAGCAATGCATCGCCCAACACTTTGCCGGTAGCTTCGTCGTTGAAGTTGCCAACATAATTGCCGCCCACATTGGCGCCGGTTACATCGGTGCCTGCATAGGAAGCCAGCTCGACGATTTCAGCGGTAGCGCCATAATGCTTGATAGCATACTGCACGCCGGATTCGAAGCCCCACTGATAATTTACATTGGAAGGATAAGCGACGCCGTTGACCACAGCAACTTTACCCGATTTGGTTTCCAAAGCAGCGGCAACGCCAGCAAAGAAACCGCTTTCCTGTTCGGCAAACTGCATGGCATACACATTGTCCAAGGCGATTTCTGCACCGTCTGCATCACAGGGATACGCGTCTACCAGAATAAAGGTTTTTTCCGGGTTTTCCTGCGCCAAAACGCCGATACCGGCAAATTGGAAACCGGGGGTAACGATCACGTCATAATCCGCGATCACGTCGGCTACGGCCTGCACAGAAGCAGCAGCATCACCGGTGGGTTCCTGAACGGTTTTCACGGTATCAATATTGCCGCGAGACTCGACAAAAGCCATCACACCATTGTACACATCCTGGTTAAAGGAACCATCATCCACGCCGGAAGGGCTGGTGACTACGACAATCTTGTAGCCCTCTGCCGTGGCGGCAGCATCACCGGCATCACCGGTTTGCTCTGCGTCATTGGTATCCGTGCCACCACCGCAGGCAGCCAAAGATACGGCAACGACCAAAATCAAAAGCATCAACAACATTTTTTGAAACTTTTTCATTCCCTTTTCCTCCTGTTAATTTGCTGTTTCAGCAAATACAATATTTCCTCCCCTATTGGAAGGACACATAAATTATACAAGCTTTGTTTCCAAAATGCAACTGGCCTCTGTTCAATTCTTATCCAGACAGGTATACTATTCTTGTCGAACCCACTGGGATCAATGCCATGTATCCCAGTTTTACAGGCAATTTGCCCAATTTCCCCGCTATGGCAATGCAAAAAGATTTCTCAAACAACCAAAACCAAGATAAGGAGAGGTTTTTTATGCTGGCATTATATTTTGATAATACGGAACACTCCGTAAACTATCTTACCGACTATCCCCTGCCCCAACCGACGGCGGACGAAGCGCTGATCAAGGTTTCTCTGGCTGCCGTATGCAGCACCGACAAGGAAATCATCAAAGGCTATAAGCCGGATTTTTGCGGCGTGCTGGGACATGAATTTGTGGGTGTGGTGGAGCAGGCAACCAACCGGGCCTTGCTGGGCAAACGGGTGGTAGGAGAACTAAACGCAGGCTGCGGTACCTGTCTTTATTGCAAAAGCGGCAGAGAAAAGCATTGCCTGCAGCGTAAAGTGATCGGGATTGCCGGAAAGGACGGCTGTTTTGCCCAGTATCTGACGCTGCGGCAAGATTTGTTGCATGTGGTTCCTGACAAGCTCAGCGACGAGCAAGCTGTTCATGTGGAACCCTTGGCAGCGGCATTTTCCGTAACCGAACTGGCGCATATTCGTCCCTCACAGCAGATCGCCCTGATCGGTGATGGTAGACTGGCCTATCTGATCGGCCAGGTTTTGGCGCTCACCGGCGCGGAGGTAACCGTATACGGCAAGCATCCGCAAAAATTGGCGGCGTTTGCGCCTTTTGCCAAAATCACGCCATCACCCGGCCAAAGCTTCCTCACCGTGGTGGATGCCTCCGGTTCGCCAGAGGGTTTTGGGCTGGCTCGCACGCTGGTGCAAAAAGGCGGCCTGCTGATCCTCAAAAGCACCTATGCGGGGGAATACCCCAACAATCTCAGCGATTTGGTGGTCAATGAAATCACGGTTAAGGGCAGCCGCTGCGGTCCCTTTGCCCCAGCCTTGCGCCTGTTGGAACGGGGGCTGATCACTTTGCCGCCTTTGCGCTTATATCCCCTGTGCCAATGGCGGGAAGCCTTTGCCGCCAAAGAATTTAAGGTAGCGTTTGACTTTCGGCAAGAGGTCTAGCACCGCACTTTTATTGGGGCTATGCCGGAAACAGCCAGCGGCAGATCAGTACCGCGCTGAGAAAACTGACCGCATCCGCTGCCAGACCCACCGTTAGAGCATACCGGTATTTTTTGATCCCAACCGCGCCAAAATACACTGCTAAAATATAAAATGTGGTATCCGTGCTACCCTGCATCACCGAGGCCAAACGGCCGATAAAGGAATCCGGCCCGTATTCCTGAAAAAGCTGGGTCGTCAAAGCCAAGGCCCCGCCCCCGGATAGCGGGCGCAGCAAGGCCACCGGCAACACCTCCACAGGCAAGCCAATGGCCTCGCAAAAGGGAGACAACCAAGACGCCAGGGCGGCAAAAGCACCGGAAGCACGAAAAACGGCAATGGCCACCAGCATCCCCAGCAAAAAAGGGAGGATTCGCAGCCCCATCGCAACGCCTTCTCCCGCGCCTTCGCAAAACAATTCATAAACCGGTTTTCCCTTCAGCAGGCCGTATAATGGGATAATCAGCAACAGCAGCGGCGTGGCTGCCAAAGAAAGCCAGCTCATCCCCTCACCTCCCCACCCGTCTATGCCGCAACAGCCAATCAAAGCAAATGGCAAAGGTAGTACCGCAAGCTGTGGCCAATATGGTAGCGCCGATAATCTCTGTTGGCGCGGCAGAACCGGCGGCGGCTCGCAGGCTAATCACCAAGGTGGGAACCAACGTGATGCTAGAGGTATTGATAGCCAAAAAGGTGATCATCGGCGTACTGGCGGTATCGGGATGGGGGTTCAGCGTTTGCAATTGCTCCATCGCCTTCAGGCCAAAGGGGGTGGCGGCATTGCCCAGACCCAGCAAATTGGCGGCCATGTTCATCATCATCGAAGCAAACGCAGGATGCTGCCGAGGCACATCGGGGAACAGCAGCGCCATGATCGGGCTAAGCCATCGCGCTAACAGGCGGATCAGCCCAGATTCCTCTGCGATGCGCAGCATCCCCAGCCACAGGCATAATAGCCCAGTAATTTGCAAAATTAGCGTGACCGTATCCGCAGCTGCTGCCAAAGCAGCATCGGTAACCGCCGCCAAGGTGCCGGCGCAAGCGCCGTAAACAATTCCGCCCCCCAATAACAGAAACCAGATCCAGTTCAACATCAGCAGCCCTCCCTGCAACAAGCTTATCCATACCATCCTATGCAGGGAACAGCAGAATATGTCCAAAAGAAAAAGCGCAAAGCAGAGCCATAGGGCAGCGCTTTGCGCATCGGTGAACCAGAGAGACAAAAGCAGCGCCGCTAGACGTCTGCGCTGCTTTTGGGGTGTGCGCCAATGGATGTCAGGCTTACGAGAACGTGCGATACCAAATCTGCGCAGCCGCATGGCGGTGCTGATTTTGGCGGGGTGTATGGCTAGACAGCAAGAGGAACTACACGAAGATGTTGATCCAACGCTTACTGTAAAACCGCTTGATAAAGAATACCACCTTGACCAGCTCCTCGGTAAAGCATAACGCCACCACCCAGGCCAGCGGCAGATGCAGTAACACCGCTCCCAAAAAGGATAACGGAATCCCCAGACACCAAATGCCCAGGGTATCGCAAAGCAAGCAAAAGCGGGTGTCGCCACCGGCACGCAAAACGCCAATGGCAATGGCATAGCCCAGCATCCGCGGGGTGATAAACAAGCCGTACACCAGCAGGGTATCCATTAGCTGTTTGCTGGTAAAGGGATCAAAATCGTAAAAGCCCACCAACCAGCCACGGCTGGCAATAATCGCCCAGGTAGAAAAAGCACAGCAGGCAAAGGCCGCCCGCAAAAAGGTTTTCCCATAGCTATAAGCCAAATCGGCACGCTTGCGCCCCAGCTCATTGCCAATCATCACCATGCTGGCGTTGCCGATTCCGAAAAAAATCGCGGTAAAAAGATCATTGACCATGCCGGCCACCTGCACAACCGCAATTGCAGAAGCATTGACCATGCCAAAAGCAATATAGTATGTTGAAGTGCCGATGCTCCAAACCGCCTCATTGACCAATGCTGGCATCGCGGTTTTAAATAAGGATTTAACATACAGCTTTTCCAACGGAAACATGGCAGATAATTTTGCCGCCAAAGGATGATCCTTACAAAACACATACACATACAGCAGCAGCAAAAGCATTTCCACCCCGCGCGCAATGACTGTCGCAACCGCCGCGCCCTTAACGCCCCAGGCCGGAAAAGTAAATTTACCAAAAATAAG
>CAYOVS010000060.1:0-9007 GCA_964407445.1 uncultured Peptococcaceae bacterium | reverse complement strand
ATCATTTGTAAGTACAGCGTATCGCCAATCATTTGTTGTTATTTTCGTATCGTAATTCAAAGAGTAGCTTTCCACTGTGAATAATACAGTTTCATCATTGACGACCACGGAAATATCACTATTTTCAATATTGGGAGACAAAAACATAGATTGTGTAGATACGCTCTCGTTTGCAGTATTTTTCATTTTGTAAGTTGCAACAATATCCGCTTGCGCCCCATTAACCGTTATATCCAACACCTCTGATAACACAGAAATAGTATCGTTTTTTTCAAATGTTATAGCCGTAGCAATATCCGACTCCACAGGAGCTGCCATATTTGCATAAACAACAGCCGGCAAAAACCATGCGATAACGAAAACAATGGCTAACGCTAAACTGACCTTTTTCATCTGATTCTCCCCCAGCTAATATAAATAATCTACTTTTTTACTATACCATAGCCGCAAACGGCTATGCCTCCGTTGCCACGCAACAGTCGGGTAGAAAATAGACGCTCCATCACAAAATCAAAGATTTTGAACTGTGCAGCCATTATACCATCGATCAAGGATTGCAGCAACCACAGCTTGGCTGTGACAAGATACGTCATTAGCGAACGTCCTGCCGGGAAACGCGCCGAACCCGCAAAAAACTAAAAGCGGCAGCTATTCAATCCATCGCTACCGCTTTTAAAAAAATCTTTATTCCCAGACGCCGATTAGGCAGCGTTTTTTAGACAAACAAGCAGGCTCTAGCGAAACAGGCTGGCATCGGTATGGGGCAAAAAGCAGGCGGCCACAAATTCCTCCATATAGCCGGGATGACTGGAAAGCTCCAGATAGGTCATATTATGCGCCAGCTCCGTTACCTTTGCCACCGCCTGATCCGAAAGCAGCATGGCGCAAGCGCCGGTCAACGCAGTATTGCCCACATAGCGGTATTTTTCCGGCGGCAGCTTGGGCAGCATCCCGATGGAGATCGCCTTGGCCATATCAATGCCACTGCCAATCCCGCCTGCGATATCCACATGGTCGATCATCTCCACGGTCATATCCAAAGAACGCAGCATGGCACGAATGGCAGAAAACACGGCAGCCTTGGCACGAATGAAATTATCCAGATCAATTTCTGTCAGCAGCACCGGCTTGCCCTGGGCGGCTTCCTCGGCAAAAGCCAGCACATAGGCGGCGCCGTCCTCCTGCCGCAAAATGCGGCGGCTCTCGGCCACAAACTTTCCGCCTGCATCCACAATGCCGCAGCGGAACAGCTCGCTGATCAAGTCGATCAGCCCGGAGCCGCACAAGCCCGCAGGCTTGCCGCCGCCAATCACCGTAAAGCTGGGCTCCCCGGTTGCCGTCGCGATGGATACGCTTTCCACCGCGCCAGCAGTGGCACGCATCCCACAGCTGATATCGCCCCCTTCAAAGGCCGGCCCGGCAGAGCAGGCACAGCAAAGCAGAAAATCTTCATTGCCCAAAACCAGCTCGCCATTGGTGCCCAGATCCAAAAACAGGCTGATCTGGGACTGCCGCCAAATGGGCAGGGTCAGTACCCCGGCGGTGATATCGCCCCCCACATAGCTGCCCACATTGGGCGCCAACAACACCGGAGCCTGGGGCGCAAAGGGCAGCCCCAACAGGGCGGCAGTTTGTCCGGGCAGCTCTAAAAAGGCGGGCTGATACGGCTCCACCCGGATCGTTTGCGCGTCCGCGCCCACCAGTAAATGCTCCATGGTGGTGTTGCCTACGATCACGCAGCGGCTGATTTGTGCAGGCTTCTGCCCGGCCTGGGCGCAAAGCTCCGTCACCAGAGGCAACAGCGTATCCTCGCGCACCGCCTGTTGCAGCGCTTCCCTGCCCCCTGGGCGACCGGAAGCAATAATCCGGTTGATCACATCCGCCCCATAGCGAATCTGCCCGTTGCCTACGGAAGCTTTAGCCAGCACTTCTCCCCCATTCAGCTCCAGCAAAGCGGCAGTTACCGTGGTGGTGCCGATATCCACAGCCAACCCCACGCCCTGCTCCCGGCAGCCGGGGGCGATCCCGGATGCAAAAACCTCCGCCAAAGCCTGCCGGTAGCGGGTCATCTCCTGCCCGGTAGACAAATCGGCGGTGCGGATCCCTCGGCAAAAGCTTACTGCCCCATCCGGTACGGTTACCGCCGCATCCCCCGCCACCCGACAGGCGCAGGCCAGCCGCCAGCCCTGGGCATAGGCATCCTCGTTGAGATGGCGGGTTTTTTCTCCCGCCAGTTGTCCGACGGTCAATTGCACCAGGCATTTGCCGCAAACGCCATTCCCGGCGCAGGGCGCGTCAATATCCAGTTGATTTTGCCGCATCAAGGGCAGCAAAGGAACGCCATCGGCGGCGCTCACTGTTTTTTGATCGCCGCCGGGCATGGTAAAAGTTATTTTTGCCATAAATATCTCGTCAGTTCCTTTTGGTTCCAGCTTGGTTACATGATTTCGTCCATGGTCAAAGCAGGATGCCCCTGCTCCGTCAGAAAGTTGAGCACATCCTCGCTTTCCACCGCAATGGTTTCGTCGCAGATCATCGACGTAAAATCGTCAATGCCATACAGCTCCTTGGCAGTTTTGTTCAACCGCTCCGCCACATCCTCTTTTAATTCCTTGGGCATCCAGACGATCCTGCCCACGCCGCCCTCGGCGGAGATGAATTTTTTGGAAGCGATGAAATGACGGCCATGCCCCATAAAACCGGGGGTCTGCACGCCGCCGCCGGTCATGGAGGCCAGCTCGCCAAAGGTCATGCCGGTAGGCGTCATCCCGGCGTATTCCCGGTTGACCACCACCACGCCGTTGGCCTCGGGCATAATGCCGCAAATACATTCAAAGCAGCCGCAGCTGGTCATGGGATCTTCCAAAATGGAATACAGCGTCACCTTTTCCACCGCGCCTTGGGTGGCCTGCTGCACCGTCTTATTCACCTCGGTGTACGCGCCCAAACGAGAATCCACGCAGCCGATTTTGGCAATGGGCTGGCAGGGGCCGGTAGGCGTCAGCTCCTTGGTGGCCTTGGCGTCCAGCCAAGAAACCGCGCCGCATAAGCCCAGCCGCTGGGGAGTAATCACGCAGCAATGGGAGGGAGCAAAGGACTGGCAAAGAATGCAGGTATAGAAGGTATCCACGCTGTCGTCGGTCATGGCCGACAAACGGTCGTCTCTGGCGGAATACCGGGGCATAGCCTGCTCCTGCAATAACGCTTCCACCTGATCCCGGTCGGTGATCATCGTGATCTGGCATTTATCCACCACGCTGTCAAACTCATCCATGATCTGATAATACAGCACTTCCGCAAAATCCTTGAGCCGCAGCCCTTTGGCAAAGGCTTCGTTGGAAACCCGAATGCGGAACAAATTGCGCTGACCGGTATGCATCACGCCTTCCATATAATTGAACCAATGGTGGATCTTCCGTTCGATCACCGGCTCAAAATCCGTCTGCATTTTGGCCCCGGCAACCTCCACAAAGGTGGCCAACGCCAGCTCTTGTCCGGGGTCGCCGCCAATATCCTGGCCAACGATGGTGATCCGATAATCCTCCACCTGCTCCGGCTGACGCATCAGCACCAGCTCGCAGGTGGGGTTCTGGCTGGACCAAAACTCGGTATGCATATCGCCCTTGCGAATGATTTCTCCCTCAAAAGCGGCGGCAAAGGCCACCGGGATGGGCAGCTCCTTCACTTTGATCTTGATATTGCGCAGCTCCAAGGATTTTTTAACCGTTTCGGCATGGTCGCAAACAGAAACCAAGGCGCCCGGCACCTGATGCTCGCCCAGATCAATATCAATAATCACCGGGAAGCCCAAAGCGATCGCCCCGGCGCCGGCGGAAACAACCACCTCCGACAAGGGGCCAAAGGTATTGACAAAAGCGGGCACCCGTTCCTTGGTGTATTGCAGCAATGCGGCCAAGTCCCCGGCAGGTACTGCGCCAAAGATTAGAGCGGCACGAATGGCCACCGTGACCACATGGATCACCGCAGTCACATCATGCCCCAAGGGCACTACCCGAAATTCCAGCCCCATTTTCACACCAGTGGCGGCAGCTTGGTCGATCACCTCGCCGATCAAAAAGGTCAGCAACCCCTTGGATTGGTAATCCTTGACCACCTGCGCCAATTGGGCGGGGTCTTCCGCCTTGCCCAGCACCACGGCTACGCCGGGAATATCGCCGGTAACCAGCGGCACGCCCAAGGCTCGGATCACCGGATCCGGCACAAAGCCGATACCAGCCTCCTGGGCATAGGGCTGCGCCCCGTTCACATATTTGAGACCTTCGAGAATTTCCGCACCCACGGCTGTGGCCAAGCCCGCGTTCAGCGCCTCGCCCAAATCCTCTTTATTGGAGATCAGGCTTTTCAGCACCTCTACGCAAGCAGGCAAATCCCCCAGCTTGGTCACCTTGACTCCGGTGGCCGCATAAATGGTGGGGAAAAAGTAGGCGGTGTCGGGAAAAGCGATTTTTGTCTCCGCCCCGTATTGGGCAATCGCCTGGTTGACCGCGTTTTCGGTCAAGCCCGCTACCGCATTAGATCCGGTATAGATCAGGTCGGTGAGTACTGTCATAAAGCAAGCATCCCCCTTTATTATTCATCTTGTTGTTTCTACTTCTTCCTCAAAAAAGCGCTGCCATAGGATTGTGGAGCTTTTCCGGCCAGTAGAAATTCTGAGAAGCTGCCCGCGCAGCGCTGGCCGCCCCGACAACGCCGTATGGCGTGGATTCCGGCTGGGCGGACAAGACTGCCCCGACTTGGCTGCTTTAATCCCGCTGATCAAAGCATTGCCATGAGCTTTTTGCTTATAATTCCAGATAGCTATCTGCGTAGAGGGTTTGGTTGCGGATAATATCGCAGGATTTGACGGTTTCCATTAGCCGTAGGTCGCAGGGGTTCACGATGGCACTGGTCAAGCCACTCATCATCGCCATAGCGACCATTGCGCTATCCATGATCGGCCGAATCTGCTTGGGCATACCGTTGGAGCAATTGGAAAGGCCGCCGGTGGTATTAAAGCCCATATCGGCGCACATTTTGATAAATTCCAGCCCTTCCATCTGCTTCTCCTGCATCCCCTTGATCACCAAAAACAAGGGGTCGAACCACATATCCGCCGGGTCCATGCCCAGCTCCATGCCGCGCTCCAACATTTCCTGGCAATAGGCCATCCGCTCATCGTTGTTGGCGGGAACACCGGCTTTGGAGCACAGAGCGATCACGATTGCATCGTTGGCGGCGGCCAGATCAATATTGCGGATCCGATCCCCGGCGTCGGCAGAATTGATAATCGGCTTGCCCTTGCTGCGATTATATACCGCAATTCCCGCTTCGATGGCCTGCCGGTTGGCGGTATCCAGACATAGCGGCACCTGATCCAGATTTTCCTGCAACAGGGTCACCGCCCATTGCATCAGCTCCCGGCCATTGCTTTCCGCTGGGCCGATATTCACATCCAAATACACCGCACCCGCGTCCAACTGCTCCTTGGCCCGCTTGAGAATCGGCTCCGGGTTCATCGTATTCATGGCTTCCCGGATCACCGGCGAAATGCAATGGATGCGTTCCCCGATCACGATAAATTTGCCCATACTGTTCCCTCCTATGCTTGTTGATACTCTTTTAAGAACCTGACCAGTTGCATCGCTTCATTGGGGCCCACAATAATTTTCCACCCGGGCAGCTTGGCTTCGATCTCACCCTTGAGCACCGCCACCTTGCCGGGGAGAATCAGAGTATGATTGCGCTGCTTTTCTTCCAGCCCAAACTGCTCCACAAAAGCAGCGATCGAGGAGGCCGAAAGCTTGCCCGCAGCCCAGGCCGTGAGCACCGAGTAGCCCCCCGCATCGGTGATCCACAAATTTGCCGGCACGCCGGAACGCTCCATCTCGCCGGATACCACAAAATAGGTCAGCGCAAAATCCACCGTCAGGCAGCAAACCGCGTCCGCATCCGCGCCATTGATGGGATAAACCCCCGGCTCCACCTTCATCGGCTTTTGCGGATCGGTAAAGATATTCTGGCGCAGGCCGTACAAGGGCAGGGCTTGGGCAATCGTCATTTCCTCCAATATAATCACCGAGCCGTAGCGCAGGGTAAACAGGGAAGCCAGCATGGTTTGGAGCAGCGGATCCCCCGGCGCCAACGCGGCGGTGTCCACCAATGCGGGATAGCCAAAGCTGCGGTCGCCTGCTTTGAGGGCAGCCCGCCGCACCTGAAAAGCCCGCGCCCAAACATCCTTGATCGAAAGCCTGCCCAGATCCAGCAGCAATTGATGATTACCCGCCGCTTCCAGCTTTTCTACCGTATCATGCAGCTCCGCCAAATTCTCGCCGCCTACGGCCAAGGTTGCGCCGCTTGCCGCCGCCAGCGTTTGATATTGCTGCCAATTGGCGGCGTTTACACCGACCAGCACCGGTTTTTTCTCCGGCAGCGCCGCCAAAATCGTCTCCGCCAGCTCCGGCTGGGCGTCCACCAACAGCACTTCCACCGCTGCGGCAGCCTGCACCGCCAAAGCAACGCAATGCTCCGGCGCATCCTCCGGCCGACAATGGAGAAAGACGCTTTCCACATACATCCGCTGGCCGATCCGCTGATAATCCACCGCCGCCATAGCAGCCAGTTTGGCGGCGGCTTCCTCCTGGCTCAGGCAAGAGCAAAGCTTGATCCCATACAGATTGCGGTTGACCAACGTGTTTTCATGGCGCAGCAGAACCGTTTCGCCACCCAGCTTATGCCCGCTCAGCTCCACGGTATGCATGGGCGGCGCGGTGGCTTGGGAAAGCTTGGCCAAAGCCTCGGCAGACATATGGGGGCATTTCTCCACCGCCATCGCGCCTTGGGCTACCTTCATCGCAAAGGCCATACAGGTGGGATTGCCACATTCCTTACAATTGGTTTTGGGCGTCAGCTTAAAAATATCCAATCCTTTTAGGGCCATCGTCTATCCCTCCTATTGCAAAGCGGCAAGCAGCGCCGCTACTTTTTCGATTACCGCCGGATGGCGCAAAATCACCGCATCCGCACCGGAAGCCAGACAAGCGGCGGCGGTAGCCGCCTCCATCATCATCCCCCGCTGTTCCAGGTCGCCCCATTCCGGCATATCCTCCTGCCGCATCACGGTTTCCTTCACCGTCCAGGTCTCGGCAGAAACCGGTGTGATCACCGGCATTTGCAGCATGGCGTCATTTTGCTCCAGCGCAGCGGCTTTTACCCGATCCATGGTGGAAGAAACGTACTCAAACCCATATCCGGCAGCGGCGGAGCCCAAATTCATCACCAAACTGGTGGCAGACACCCCCAACTGGCAAAGCAATACATTGAGCTGCTTGGCCAGATTGATATCCACAGCGGATTCTGCCCCTGTTTTATGGCCGTAGGCCAAAGCGGTAGCAGCGCCCACTGCCTTATAGTCCTCCTCCCGGGCGGAGAGGAACAGGATGTTTTCTCCCTGCAAGGCTTCGGCGATGGCAGTGAACAATTGACTATCCTTTTCCATATTTTTGCAGCCGGCAATGGCCAGCGGTTTGCCACAGGCCGCAGCCGCCTTGGCATCCGCCACACAATCGGCAACCGAACGATTGGCGCCGTTGGGATCTGCCCCTTCAAAGCGCAAACAAACAAAATCAGCCCCCGGGAAGGAGGCTGCGCGCTGCGCCAGCTCCCCTACGGTAGCAGTAGCCGCATAAGCGGCAGCCAGCAAGGGCAAGCCGGAAAAATCAAAACCCAAATCAGTGATTTCTACCCCAACAGCCGGACGATTGGCCGCAGGACCGTCAAAGAAGCACAAAGGCAATATCCGATTGCCACCTATGGTACAGGCCGCAGCGCCGTCGCCAAAGCAGACAGAGCCAATGGACGCGGAAAACGTCTGTGGTTTGGCAGTAAATGTCATCAAGACCACTCCTTTATGATAAAATAAATTTTGATGCAGGTTTATAGCTCCAGCTGGGCCAACATTTTGGCCAAAGCCAGCTTCACCGGATTATCCGCCGCCACATCGGCCGTGGGCAAGCCCTGACAATCACAGCGATAGATGGTCTGATCATCCGGCAAGACGCCCAACAAATCCAGCCCTTGGACAGCGATTTCCGCCAAAACACCGGCGTCCGCTACCCCGTCAGGAGCCCGATTGACGATCAGCTTCATCACCTTAGGGTTCAGCTCCAGCTCTTGGGTCATAGCGGCAATACGCCCTGCCGCCTGCACCCCCCGACGAGAGCTATCGGCAATCAGCAGCAAAATATCTATATGCGGCAAAATGCCCCGGCTGATATGCTCCAAACCGGCCTCGTTATCCACCACCACATAGCGATAATTGGCGGCGTATTTATCAATTTGGGTCTTCAACAGGCCATTGACAAAGCAATAGCAGCCCTTGCCTTGGGTGCGCCCCATCAACAGCATATCAAAAGCGTCCTCCTCCGCCAGGGCGGCAGAAAACATATATTCCGTGTATTCCTGCTTGCTCATACCCCCCGGAATGGCCGCGCCGACTTTTTCCGACCGAGCCATCGTTTCCCGGATCTCGCCCAGGCTGGTAGGCGCCTGCACCCCCAAAACCTCGTTGAGATTGGCGTTGGGATCCGCATCCACCACCAAAATCGGCTGCTTGCCCGCCTGACAAAGAAAACGGATCAGCATGCCGCAGACCGTGGTTTTCCCTACCCCGCCTTTTCCTGCTACCGCAATGGTGATTGGTTTCATGGCACAAGCTCCTTTCTTCTGTTGCTTCTATTATATTATATATGGAAATATGTGGAATCCCTTAGCATAGCAGCATCCACACCTATTACCATATGAAAATTGGCTATAATTATTCTCATTTTATTTTATTATACGTTTTCTGACAATCCATCGCAATTATAATGTTTTGCGCCATTTCCCGTTTCACCACAAAAAAATACCATAAAAGAAAGGCTTGCACTTTGCCAATCCATCCATTATAATTGGAAACCGAGAGCATAAGATAAATCGCAACAGCGCTTTTTCTTTTTGTATACATCAAATA
>CAYOVS010000059.1:0-9027 GCA_964407445.1 uncultured Peptococcaceae bacterium | reverse complement strand
ACGCTAAAAAAGCAGTGGAACAGTCAATGCAGCAAAGAATGGAAGAACTAAAGGCTGACGGACTGGAAATAAAGCTCAACCGGGAAACCGTAGACGTTACCCTGAAAGGCAAAAGCTTTTATCCCGGTTCGCTGCATATTTTGAGCACAGTCAAAAGGGAGATCGAGGATATCTTTATCGGCATGGGCTACACCGTAGCGGAAGGCCCCCAGGTAGAGGTGGATTATTATAATTTTGAAGCCTTGAACATCCCCAAAGATCACCCCGCCCGGGATATGCAGGACAGCTTTTACTTTAGCGACAATCTGCTGCTGCGCACCCATACCTCGCCGGTACAGGCCCATGTGATGGAACAAATGCAGGGCAGCTATCCGGTAAAGATCATCGCCCCCGGCGTAGTTTATCGCCGGGACGACGACGCCACCCATTCGCCCATGTTCCATCAGGTGGAAGGGCTGCTGATCGACAAAAAAGTGACCATGGGAGATCTGAAAGGCACCCTGCTGGCCTTTTCTCGCAAAATGTTTGGCGAGGAACGGGAAATTCGCCTGCGTCCCAGCTTTTTCCCCTTTACCGAGCCCTCTGCCGAGGTAGACGTTTCCTGCTTTGCCTGCGGCGGCGCCGGCTGCCGCCTGTGCAAGGGCAGCGGCTGGATCGAAATCCTTGGCTCCGGGATGGTGCATCCCAATGTGCTTTCCATGTCCGGTTACGACCCGGAGGAGCTGACCGGCTTTGCCTTTGGTATGGGCATTGAGCGGATCGCCATGTTAAAATACGGGATCACCGATATGCGGCTGCTGTTCGATAACGACGTGCGGTTCTTAAGCAGCTTTGGGAGGGCATAAACCATGAGAGTATCTTATAATTGGCTAAAAGACTATCTGCCTATAGAGATTTCCGCCGAGGAACTGGCGCAAAAAATGACCTTTGCCGGCCTGGAAATAGATGAAGTAGAAAACCGCTGCCAGCAGCTTTCCGGCATCGTGGCAGGCAAGGTAAAAACCTGCGAGCCGGTGGCGGGCAGCGACCATCTGCATCTTTGCACGGTTTTTGACGGCAATACCGATCTGACCATCGTTTGCGGCGCGCCCAATGTGGCGGCGGGACAAACCGTGGCGCTGGCCAAAATCGGCGCCACGCTTCCCGGCGATTTTACCATCGGCCGCAAAAAAACCATGGGGATCGAAAGTGAAGGCATGCTTTGCTCCGAAAAAGAGCTGGGCGTCAGCGAAGAACACAGCGGCATTTGGATCCTGCCCGATGACTTGGCAGCAGGTACCGACGTAGCCACCGCGCTGCGCCTGCAGGATCAGGTGCTGGTGCTGGATCTCACCCCCAACCGCTCCGACTGTCTGGGGGTACTCAACTGCGCCCGGGAAGCAGCCGCGTTAACCGGCCTGGCCGCCACCGCGCCGGATCTCAGCTACCCGGAAGACGGCCCGGAGATCGGCGACATGATCGACATCGCAGTGGCCGATTCCGCGATCTGCTGCCGCTATCTGGCCAGATTGGTCACCGGAATCAAAATTGGCCCTTCTCCCCTGTGGATGCAGCAATACCTGCTGGCCGCCGGGATGCGCCCCATCAACAATGTGGTGGATATCGCCAATTTTGTCATGCTGGAATACAACCAGCCCCTCCATACCTTTGATTATCAAGCGCTGCGGGGCAAAAAGATTTTGGTGCGGGAAGCCGCTCTGGGCGAAGAGCTGATCACCCTGGACGGCAAAAATCGGGTATTTACCGGAGACGAAATCCTCATCTGCGACGGCGAAGGCCCGGTTTGTCTGGGCGGCGTCATGGGCGGTTTCAACTCCGAGGTTACCGAAAGCACCACCGATATTCTGATCGAATCTGCCTGCTTTGATCCGGTGCATATTCGCCATACCAGCCGCAAGCTGGGCATCCCCTCCGAGGCCTCCATGCGCTTTGAAAAAGGCATCGACGTGGCCAGCTGCGATCTGGCCGCCCGCCGGGCAGCCCAACTGCTGGTGCGCTATTGCGGCGGTACTGCCGCCAAGGGGGCGGTGGATGTTTGCGATCAAAAATTTGCCGATAAACAGATTTTGCTGCGCCGGGAAAAGGTCAACGGCCTGCTGGGCGTGGATTACACCATGGAAGAGATCAACGGCAAGATGACGGCGTTGGATTTCGGCGTGCAGGAAGCAGCCAAGGATGTTTCCATTATCACCGTCCCCAGCTATCGCCGGGATATCACCTTGGAAGTGGATCTGATCGAAGAAGTTGCCCGTCTAATGGGCTACAGCAATATTGCAGCCACCATCCCCATGAACCAAACCCAGGGCTACCGCACCCGAGAACAAAAGCTGCAACTGCGATTAAAAGAGCTTTGCGCCGAACACGGCTTGTTCGAAACCGTCAATTACAGCTTTATCAGCCCCAAAGAAGCCACGCGACTGCGCCTGACGGAAAATGACCCCTGGTCTACCGGGCTGACCATCAGCAACCCTCTGAACGAAGAACAAAGTGTGATGCGGCAAACTCTGCTGCCCGGGCTGCTGCATACGATTGGCCGCAACAACAGCCGCCGCAATCTGGATCTGCGCCTGTTTGAGCTGGGCAATATCTTTGTGCCCCGGTTCAGCCAGCCCAACGGCTTGCAGCCGGAGGAGCAACCGGAGCCCCAGCAACCGACAGAAATTCTTACTTTGGGAATCACCGTTTCCGGTGCATCTCAGGCGGATTGGCTGGGCAAGCCCATCGAATATGATTTCTTCTATCTAAAAGGGATTTTGGAAAGTATTTTTGCCTCTCTGGGCATCAGCGGCATCCGCTTTAGCAGAACCGTCAAGCCCTATCTCCATCCCGGCCGGACGGCTGCCATCCTGCTCAACGATACGGAAATCGGCGTGATCGGCGAGGTGCATCCCCTGACCGCCGCCGCCTACGAAGCCGAAAACAGAATCATCTGCGCCGAATTGCAGGCAGAACCCTTGTTTGCCGCAGCAAAAATCGTGCCCCAGCAGCATGAGCTGCCCCGGTATCCTGCCGTCAACCGGGATATTGCCCTGATCGGCAGCGACCAAGTACCGGCCACCGCCATCGAAGCCGCCATTATCGAAGCAGGCGGGGAGCACTTGACCAAAGCCGAGCTGTTTGATATTTACGCAGGGGCGCCTATCCCGGCAGGACAGCGCAGCCTGGCCTATGCCCTGACCTTTATCAACGAGCAGCGCACCCTGACCGACAAAGAAATCGACCAGGCCTTTGCTGCCATCGTCAAAAACTTGAACGATAAACTGAACATCAAATTGAGATAACATCAAGATCATAGAAAACCACAGAGGCTTCGCCGGATCACCGGCAAAGCCTCTGCCAGTCAAAAGGAGCGCAACATGAAATTACAGGAAATCTATCAATTAGCCGTCAATATGGGTATGGACGCAGATCCCAGAGGTCGGGCAGCCGCCCAGAAGGTGATCGACAACGCCCAAAAAGCTTACGATAAGCTGGACGAGGAAGACAAGGATTTTTTTGATCTGGACAGTCTCAACAACCCTTATGCCGACAGCCGCATCTTAAACGGCGACCCGGAAGACGAGATTCACAAGCTGTTCTGCGGCATCGACCTGGAAATCGGCGAGCTGACCTTAATCGAAGCACTCAATCGCCGGGGCGAAGGCATCGATCTGGCGCTGGCGCATCATCCCGAAGGAGGCGCTCTGGCCAATCTGGGCGAAGTGATGCATTTGCAGCCCGGCGCTATCAGCAAAATGGGCGTATTGCCCAACGTGGCGGAAGCGTTGCTGGAAGAACGCATTACCGAAGTAGAACGGAGCGTTCACTCTGCCAATCATTTCCGGGCGGTAGACGGAGCCAAGCTTCTGGGCATGAACATGATGTGCGTACACACGCCTGCCGATAATCTGGTCACCACCTATTTGAGCGATCTATTTCAAGCGGAAGCCCCGGAAACTCTGGGCGACGTAGTCAAGTTGCTCAAGGAGATCCCGGAATATCGTTATGCGGCCATGCATAACGTGCCGCCGCTGATCGTTTCCGGCAGCGCAGCCCGGAGCGCCGGTAAAATATTTGTAGATTTCACCGGCGGTACCAGCGGCCCCAAAGAAATGATGCAAAAGCTGTCCGACGCCGGCGTCAGCACCGTGGTAGCCATGCACGCCACCGAAGGTATGGTCAAGGTAGCCAAGGAAGCCAAACTGAATCTGCTGGTAGCAGGCCACATGGCCAGCGATAGCCTGGGACTGAATTTGTTCCTGGACGAGCTGGCACAAAAAGGCGTGGAAATCGTGGCAGGCTCTGGCTTGATCCGCTGGCAAAGATACTAATTTGCCCCAACGGCAACCATTTTGCGATCTCTATTTTGAAAGGAGCGGCCTATGACCGAGCTTTTGGCCCCCGCCGGCAGTATGGAGGCGTTTTATGCGGCAATTTTAAACGGCGCGGATGCAGTGTATCTGGGCGGTAAAAATTTTGGCGCCCGCGCCTTTGCGGAAAATTTTGACGACAGCGCAATGGCGGAGGTAATCCGCGTGGCGCATTTTCATGGCAAAAAAGTTTATGTTACCGTCAACACCTTGCTCAACGACGAGGAAATGATCGGGGCTTTGGAATACATCAGCCAACTGTATTTATTGGGTGTAGATGCGATCATCCTGCAGGATCTGGGGTTGCTGTACCGGCTGCGGCAGATCATGCCCGATCTGTCCTTGCACGCCAGCACCCAGATGACGGTGAACAATTCCGCCGCCGGAGAATTTGTCCTATCCCAGGGGGTAAAACGGTTGATTCTGGCCAGAGAATTATCCCTGGCGGATATTGCCGCCATCAAAAGAAAAACCGGCGCAGAGTTGGAGATCTTCGTCCATGGCGCTTTATGCATTTGCTATTCCGGCCAATGCTTATTTTCCAGCATGGTTGGCGGCCGCAGCGGCAACCGGGGTCGGTGCGCCCAGCCCTGCCGCATGAGCTATACCTTAGTAGACGAGATGGGCGATCCCATCGCCACCGAAATCAAGGGTAGCTATCTGCTCTCCCCCCGGGATCTGGTGGGCTTCGACCACATTGAAGCGCTGCATCAATTGGGCGTGACCTCCTGGAAGATCGAAGGCCGGATGAAAAAACCGGAATATGTCGCCACTGTCACCCGGATTTACAGCCAATACCTGCGGCTGCTGGACGAAAACAGGGTAATCTACCCAACCAATGAGGATATGCGTCAGCTTTTGCAGGTGTTCAACCGGGATCACGGCTCCGGCTATTGGTTTGGCAATCCCGGCGGCGAGCTGATGAGCTTTGCCCGCCCCAATAATCGCGGCGTGTTCCTGGGCAGGATCGGTCAGGTTGGCGGCGGTTTTATCCAGATCAAGCTGGATCAGCCGTTGGCGCTGGGCGATGGTCTGGACGTCTGGATCAGCAGCGGCGGCCACGAAGGCTTTACCGTGAGCAAAATTTTGGTGGACGGACAAGGGGTGGAACAGGCGCAGCCCGGCGATGTGGTGGAACTCCCCAGTAAAACCGGACGAGTGGGCGACCGGGTGTTCAAAACCTATGACGCACCACTGATTGCCCAAGCCCAAGCCAGCTATGCCCATATGGAAGAAAAGCGGATCGATTTTACCATCAACGCCAAAAAGGGGCAAGCCCTGGAAATCTCCGCCGTAGACGAAGACGGTATGTCCGCCAAAACCATCTCCGAATATATCGTATCCCCCGCCCGCACCAGCATCAGCGATTGGTACAGCGTGCAGGCACAGCTCAACCGGCTGGGCGGCAGCGGTTTTTGCTTCGGCTCTCTGGATGGGGAAATGGACGAAGATATCATGATCCCCGCTTCGGTGCTAAACAACTGCCGCCGGGATCTTACCGCCAAGCTGATGCAAAAGCATTGGCTCAAAAGCATTCCTCAGGCTCTCAACCGGCAGGCTCTGTCTCAGGCAAAGCAAGAATCCGCTCCTAGCCGCTCTCGCCCGATCAATCGCCCCCAACTGGCGGTGCTGGTCAACAATCAGGAAATGGCCTTGGCCGCCGCCCGCCAAGGCATCCGGGATATTTATCTGGATGCGGAGGGCTTCCGCGGGGACGCGCCCTTGGACGAGCTGGGCTTGCAGCAAAAACTGGAACGACAGGGCTGCCGGCTGATCCCCTACTTGCCCCAGATCATTGCCGAAGCGGATCTGGAAAAATGGCAGCGCAAGCTGGCAGGCTGGAAAGCTCTAAATCTGCCGGCAATCGTGGTCAATAATCCGGGGCAGCTTGTTTTGGCACAACAAGCCGGTTGGCAGCAGGAACTCTATGCCGGCAGCGGCATGAA
Source organism: uncultured Peptococcaceae bacterium (assembly GCA_964407445.1). GTDB lineage: Bacteria > Bacillota > Dehalobacteriia > UBA4068 > UBA4068 > JAILCQ01. The sequence continues at coordinate 2,732 of CAYOVS010000059.1, read as the reverse complement.
CATTTTCAACAGCTCTACTGCCCGCTTCCTCACTGCCCAAGGCGTCAGCAGAATCGCCTTATCCCCAGAACTGACCCTCAGCCAATTGCAGGCCATGGGGGATTTCCGGGCGGATAAAGAGTTGCTGGTACAAGGCGCGGCACAGTTAATGGTTAGCGAATACTGCGCGATAGGCGCAACTTTGGGCGGGCGTACCCGGGAACGGCAATGCACTGCCCCCTGCCTGCACAAAAAGAATCTGGCGCTGCGGGATGAAAAAGGCTATGCTTTCCCCATTCGCTGCGATAACGACTGCCGGATGCATGTGTTTAACTCTCGGGAGCTTTGCCTGCTCACCGATATTCCCCAGCTTACCCAGGCGGGTATCAGCGTACTGCTGCTGGATCTGCGGCTATGCCCCCTGCCCAAGGCCAACCGGCTGATGGAGCTGTACCGTCTGGCCCTGACCGACAAATGGGGACAAGAGGAAGCCGGGCAAAAAATCGGCAAGCTGCTGGAAGGGGAATTTACCAAGGGACACCTCTACCGGGGCGTCTAAGTTGGTCTCATGATTCAATCTTACCGCCGCCAAAATTAGCACCGCCGTACAGTCTCGCCGCTTTTGTGACAGGCGATCACATCTGTGTGATATACGCGCACACATGTCCCAAAATTTGCATGGCCGCCTATCAATAAACGGATGCTTCCTTGTGTTGCAAAGATATTGCCTGCTGGCGAAAAAACAATAAATGGATGGTTTTATGGATAATCGAACATTAAAAAAGCTGGAATTTGATAAGATACTGGACAAGCTGGCCGGATATTGCGCTTTTGCGGTATCCCGGGAGCAGGCGGAGCAATTGACGCCGGTAAGCGATGCTTACGAAGCGGGACAATTGCAGGCGGAAACAGAGGAAGCCAGGGAGCTGCTGCGGCTTTATCCCACCTTTTCTTTGGGCGGCCTTTGGGATATCCGCCCCTATTTGCGCCATGTAGAAATCGGCGGCGTGCTGGATACGGATGCTTTGCTCAATCTGGCAGCCATTTGCCGTTCCGCCCGGCTGACCAAAACCTTTTTCAGCGAGATCAAGGGCAGTTATCCCATTACCGGCTCGCTGGGGCGGGGATTGACCATCCTCAAAACCGTGGAAAGCGCGGTGGAAAAAGCAGTAGCAGAGGACGGCAGCATCAACGACGAGGCCAGCGAGCGTTTATACAGCCTGCGCCGCCGTTCCAAGCTGGCCACCCAGCGCATCAAGGAGCGGCTGGATAATCTGATCCACAATCCCAATACCGCAAAATACCTGCAAGACCCTATCGTTACCATCCGGGAAAACCGCTATGTGGTGCCGGTCAAGCAGGAATATCGGGGGCAGGTTTCCGGCGTGGCCCACGACCAAAGCGCCTCCGGAGCCACCCTCTTTATCGAACCGCTGGCCGTCATGGAACTGAATAATGAGTTGACCTCCATCCGCCGGGAAGAAGAGGATGAAATCAACGCCATTCTCCGGGGCTTATCCCAGGTGGTGCACAGCTTTAGCGGCGAGCTGACCGCCAATCTGAGCCGTTTGGCCAAGCTGGATTTTATAATGGCAAAGGGCAAGCTCAGCTACGAGCTGGACGGTACCGCGCCCAAAATCAGCGCTACCGGGCCGATGATTTTATGCAAAGCCCGTCACCCGATGATTGCCGCCGCCAAGGTCGTCCCCATTGATATACGACTGGACAAAAATATTGGCGCCATGGTCATCACCGGCCCCAATACCGGCGGCAAGACCGTCACCCTCAAAACCGTGGGTCTGCTGACCCTGATGGGCCTTTCCGGCCTGCATATCCCGGCGGATTCCGGCAGCGAGCTGCGCTGCTTCAGTCAGGTTTTTGCCGATATCGGCGACGAGCAGAGCATAGAGCAAAGCCTTTCCACCTTTTCCTCCCACATGACCAATATCGTGGAGATCATGCGCCAGGCCGATCAGGACAGCCTGATCCTTTTAGACGAACTGGGCGCGGGCACCGACCCAACGGAAGGGGCGGCGCTGGCCATGGCTATTCTCAAGCATTTAAGCGCCCGAGGCAGCAAAATTGTGGCCACCACCCACTACAGCGAGCTAAAGGCCTTTGCCTACAACAGCCCCGGCTTTATCAACGCCAGTGTGGAATTTGATCTGGCCACCCTCTCCCCCACCTACCGGTTGCTGATGGGCGTGCCAGGCAAGAGCAACGCTTTTGAGATCAGCCGCCGCTTGGGGCTAAGCCGGGAAATTATCGACGAAGCCTCTGCCAGCCTATCCACCGAAGATGTGGCGGTAGCCGCCATGTTGGCCGATTTGGAAACTCTGCGACGAGAGGTCGCCCGGGAGAAGGAAGCAGCGGAAATCGCCAATCAGGCGGTAAAAGAGCGGGAACGGCTGTTGAGCCAGGCAGAACAAAAGGCGCAGATTAAACAAGCCGCCATCCTGCGGGAAGCAAATTTGGCTGCACAAAAAATTCTCGATGAAACCAAAGAAAAGAGCAAGGAGCTATACCAAGACGCCAAAGAAAAAATCGACGCGGGCAAATCCGCCGAGCGCGCCTGGCAGGAAGCGCAAAAAAAGCTAAAAGGCTGGCGGGAACAATTGGAGGAGGAAATCCCCGAACCGCTGTACGCCGGGCAAGCGCCCAAAAGCGTCAAAATGGGCGACTATATCTATTTACCCAAGCTGAACCAATACGGGCATGTATCTGCCCTGCCGGATCAAAACGGCGAACTGATG
>CAYOVS010000058.1:2177-9038 GCA_964407445.1 uncultured Peptococcaceae bacterium | reverse complement strand
ATTATTAATGTAACAGAATTGCAAAGCAAAATGCTAAAAATTATCCTCTTTTACGGCAAGACTACACCAAACATTCATTATATGCTGTAACAATTTATTCGACATTTTACAATTTTTTCCAATTCTGTTACATTAATAATTATAACAGAACAGATATAATTTGTCTAATGGTAATTGTTGAAATTGATTGAAAAATTTGTCGTAATATAGGGATGCCCAGCTATACGCCTATTTTTATGGGGAAAATAAAATCTGCTGCGGCGTGAGCACCGGCGTCAGACTGCCATTTTGTAGCAAAAAGACGTTTATTTTGGCGGGCTGGGCGGTGGAGGAAAGGGGCAGCAGCGGGGTAAACTGCTGGGGGGCGGCCTTTTGCACATGGGCGACAGCCCCTTGATAGGCCGCCAGCATCCGTCCGGCCGCATCGTATACGCCGATCAGCAAAAGCTGGTTGCCCTCATCGGCGTTGCCCCGGTTGGCCACCGTCACCGATAGCGCCAAACCTTGCCCCGTGCGCTGCGCTGTGCCGCTTACCTGTAGGCCGCTGGTCACCGTTACCAGGCAGGAGGCTGTTTTGCTCCCTTGGGTGGTGGTTGCGGTAATGGTGGCGGTTCCCGGCGCGACGCCGGTAACCGTGCCGTTGGCATTGACCGTAGCCACGCTTTCCCGGTCGCTGCTCCAGACGACGCTTTGGATGCTGGCGTTGGCAGGCGCTACCGTGGCGGTCAAATACGCCCGACTGCCGGGATACAGGGTAGCGGTGGTTTGATCGAGGGTTACCCCGGTGACCGGAATCACCACCGTCACCGGGCAAGAGGCGCTATAGCTGCCATCCGCCGTGGTCACCGTGACGGTAGCCGTACCCAAGCCTTTGGCATACACGGTGGTCTTTGGCTGCTTGTAGGCGTCCACCGTCACAACGGCGCTGTCACTGCTGCTCCAGATCAAATTGGTATTGGTGGCGTTGACCGGAGCCAGCGTTGCCTGCAACAGGCTATACTTTTGCCCCTGTGTCAGGATAAGCTGCCGGGAATTCAGGCTAACGCCGCCAACCGGCACAAGAGCGCCTGGGGTCACCGTCAGCGTTTTATCCACAGTGGTCACCCCGGCTACGGCCTGATACCCGGCAGTGAGATAGGGCGTTTCGCTACCATTGTCGTAGCGACGGCACAGACGCAGGGTGGTAGTACCGGAGGGGGGCATGCCCACCGCCTGAAATTCCAAGGTATACAAGGCTGCGTCACCGGTATGCAGAGTGCTATCCGCAAGGATCATGCTGCACATCGGCTGCCCACCGCTATTCATGGCGCTGAAAAAATCCCGGGAGATCATCATATTGGCATAGCCGCTGCCTTTGGCCGTAGTAGGCAGAAGATAACGATTATCATAGAGCAAACCAAACTGGCACCCCTCAAAGCCGGTGTTGCCGGTGAGCCGTACCACAACCGTAAAGCGCTCCCCTGCCTGGGCTGTATCCGGCGCTTCCACCAAAAGCACCGGGGCGGCCCAAGCAGGGCAAGCACACAGCCACAGCAGTAATATCCAAATCAAGGTGAACAGCTTCTTTTTCATGGCATAATCCTGTTTTGTTTGCTGTTGCAAAAACCGAAAACAACGGGAGCCGCGCCGCAGCACGGCCCCGTTGTTTTACGATATTCACTGTTCTTTTGCAGCGATTTTACTGTTGTCCAGACGAGGACAGACTAGTTGGCCAGTGCCCGTTCGGTAATCAGCTCATCCTTGGCCAGTGCCTTCAAGATGTAAATCACATCGTTGATATCCGGGTTGCTGACGATATCTTCATAATTGCCGGTAAGCGCGCTCTTGCTCAACAGCACATTGGCCAGCGCCTGCTGTTCTTCGGTAAAGCTCTTGGTTTGACGCTGCATATCCAACAGCACATCCAGCACGTCGGCGGTGGTGACCATGTTGTTTTTGTTCACATCGCCCAGAGGACGGTGGATGATACCGGGCTGAATGGTCACTACGCTATTCCGGACAAAGAGATTAGAAGTGGCAAAATCGGCAGAAGTTTCGCTACCGGCGAGAACATAGGCACAGATATTGCTGCCAACCACGCCGTTTGCGGTAGCCAGAGTCAAGGCCAGCTTAGAGATGACATTGGCTTCGATGTATTTGCTGTTTTTCACGGCAAAGGTTACTGTTGCAAGGACAGCACCGTTTTCGGCCTGTGCGCCGCTGGCAGTGCCCACGATGCGCAGGGTATCGCCAACGAGATTTTGCTGGATGGACCAATCCGCCAAGGCCGTAGCAACGGTAGGCGCAGTTGCCAGATCCAGATAGCTGCTGATGGCGCTATAATCCACAACCAGGCCGAAGCCGGACACGCCCTGAGGCGCATTGCTCATCACGATGTCAAAGGAAACCGTGCTGTCGCTGACCTTGAAGCTCTTATCGTTGATGACAAAGGTGGCGGTAGCGGTGGTTTTGTCATTGGTAGCCAGCTCCGTGCCAATGATATTCAAGATATTATCAGCCGCTTTCAATCCAGCTTCATCGGTAACTGCTGCGCCGCTTGTAGTCAAATCCACAATGGCAACCTTGGCAGTGGTATCTACGGTAGCAGTACCGCTTTCCACCTTCACCTGACCGATGGTGGCGTCGGCGGAAGCACCCGCAACGGTGCTGGCACCGGTGGTGGCGACAGAATCCACCTTGGCGGAACCGGCTACTGTCAGGGTAGTATTGGTCAACGTGGCTGCGCCAACCGTGCCGGAAACAGTAATCGGCGCACTGGCCGCAACCGTGGTTGCATTGCCGGTGATGGCGGTAGTGCCGCCGGTGGTGGTAACAGTGGAAGCATTACCAGCGATGGTGACTGCGCCACCGCTTACGGTAACCGCATTTACGGAAGCGCCCTCGGCAATGGTAACAGTACCGGTGGAAGCGTTGACTGCGCCTACCGTACCGGAAACCGTGATCGCGTCTCCGGCTGCGGCGCCGGTGGCCACGGTGCTGACCGTACCGCCGCTGGTTACCTGAATATTACCGTTGGTACCCACGGTGACATCGTCTACCGTGGTGCCGGCAGCAACCACGATGCGGACGACTTCTCCACCGGCAGTATTTTCCTTCTCCACGGAAACACCGGGGATGGTGGAATTGGCCAGCACGATGGAGTGGGCACCGCCGCCCTTAACGATCAGCTGAGAGCCGGTGCCGATCGTCACATGAGACAGGGTAGCATTGCCGTTTCCTACGGAATCCTCAATGGTCACATTGCCGTTCACCGTCAAATTGCGCAACACCGCACCTGCACCACCGATGGAGAAATTGCCGGTGATGGTGTTGCCGTTGCCGTTGATGGTCACATCCGTCTGCTTCAGCGCAAAATTGCCAGTAAAGCTGCTATTTTCTGCCAAGGTGATGGTGCCGCCGCTCTGTACCGCAGCCAAAGCTGCCAGCAGTTCTTCCGTATTTTTGGCGGTAAGTTGCGCGCTTGCGCCAAGCTGCTTGATCTCATTGCCGGTAAGGGCATTGCCAGCGCCGCTATAGGAGCCGCCCTCGTAAACATTGATCGAACCACTATTTACGATTGCGCCCAGGTTCACCAGATTACCAAAGATATTGATTGCGCCATTGTTGGTAAAGGTCTTCCCGCCCACAACCTGCAAAGTCACCTTTGCCGGGATTTGTATCAATTGACCAGCAGCATTGGTCATATCGCCATTGAGGAAAATCGTATCCCCCGCGCCGACAAATGTAAGCGCAAAAAGAAGATCATCCATGGTGTTGGCATAAATACCGGCTCGGTCAAAAAGCACAGACCAATACTCGGCAGGCGAAACATTGGGTTTCTGACGCCCCGCCTCATATACGAAAGCTCCCTCGTTCTGATAGAAATAAACATAATCCGTATAATCCGCATTATAGACTACATAGAGGATTTTATCCTGTCCCTGTACGGTGTTGGACGCCAGCAATTGCTGGAACCGTTGCGCTTGCGTTCTGTAGGAAGATAGCTCTCCATCACCATAGTACAAATATCCGCCGGGGTCGGTAACGCCAGCCACCGGGGTTGTTGCTTCCAGAGTATTACCGGTTACGGTAATCTCGTTGCCCCCAAGATCAAATAGGAAAGCTCTGGCATATCCGGAGCCATGGGAACCGGGAATATAGGTATTGTTGGTTACGGCAACACAAGCGCCAGCTCCTGTGCCGTTGTTTGTGACCTGAATACCATTGAGCAGGCTTCCCTGCTTGCCGGCCGCGGCGGGAGCATACTGCTGTTTAAAAGTATTGCCTTTGATATTTACCGCAAAGCCGCCATCGCCCATCTCATTGATCACAATGCAGGAATAGCGTTGGGCAGCGCTAGGAGAATCGGTGAAAACAGAATTGCTGATATTGACTGTTTTTCCAGCAGAGCCATCCACACGCACGCCAGCATAATAATTGGCCACCTGCACCTGGCAATTCTCCATATCCCAGCTATGGTCATTGCTGTAAACCGCATAGGGCATCAAGCCAATAAGCTTTAGATTCTGCAGCTTTACGCCATCCGCTTCCACGGCGACAGCGGTTTTATCGTAACCCTCTTTTTCCGGAGCTGTAATACCATTTACCTGCGCCGGATTTAAGATCGTGGTTTCGCCTGCCCCAACCAGAGTCACAGCCTTCTGCATCTGCAACGCTTCGGTATAGGTACCTGCCGCCAAATGGATGATATCGTTATCCTGCGCCGCTGCCATGGCGTTTTGCAGGCGGCAATTGCTGTTTACATAGAAGCTGTTGCTGACAGTACCCGCAGCAATGGTAGTATTCTCGCCAAAACCGCTGATAAAGGTGGCACCGTCTGCTTCCGCAGTAAAGGTATTGCCGGAAAGAGTCAGCTTCAGCCCATCGTCAGCGGTTCTTCCCGGATTGGCCCGCAGGACAAAGGGCAAGCCATCGCCGCAAGCAGTATGCCAAGAGCGCATGCCGCCGGTAAACTTGTTGTTCTTCACCATCAGGTTCGCGGCGGTATTGCTTTCGGTAATGATACCGCAATGGGTAAAGGTGTTATCTTCAATCGTAACATCCAGAGCAACGGTATCGTTGCTCAAGGAGATATAGCCGCCATCATCCTGAGCGCTATCCTGCCCAATGCTGGTCTGTGCTTCCAGCTTGGCATTGGGGATAAACTGATTGTTTTGGATCACCGCACCCGTATTTTGGATGCTGATGGCCTTATTGGCATAGGTTTGACCACTGGCCGTATTCCATTTGGGCATGATGCGGAATCCGTCTATGGTAACATTTTCGCCCGTAATCACAATCAAACTCTGAGCCGCCATAGAACTGCCGGCAACCGCAGTGGAATGCAGCAAAGGCAGATTGCCTTCCCCATCCGCAATACCACGCAAGGTAACATTATTTTTGGTGATCTTAAGCAGAGGCGTTTCCGCGTCCACAATGTCACCAAGATCATATTCGCCCGGCGCTACCTCAATCACATCGCCATTCTGCGCTGCCGCAACCGCAGCTTTCAGTGCTGCCGCAGAATCGATGGATACGTTCCGGGATTGGCTTACAACATACATATTGTCGACAACCGCCACATTGCAGCCTGTTGCCAGGTAAGCGGCCGGATCCTGGGCAAAGCTGCCGCCGCTAACGCTGATCGTTGCAGGTGTGTCAGTATTATTGCGCAGTGCGCCGTTGACAGTACCACCGGAAACGGTCACATTGCAGGAGCCGCAGGTTGCGGAATATTTTTCTGGTTGATCCGCATACCCATAGGCACTAAGACTGCCGTTGATCGTGCCGCCGGTCATCACAATATCGGCGCTGCCGCTAATCGCAATATCACCACCATAAGACCGGGAACCGGCAAAAACAGCGCCGGTGTATTTTTGAGTGGTTTCATTATAAGAACCGATTACCGCAGGATCCAGAATATTGATTACCGTATTGCCAGTAATGCTGTTTCCTGCACTCTCCGCAAGGATCCCGCCAAAAATATTATAGCCCACCGTACCCGCTACAGTAATGGCGATATCCCCGTCCACACTACCATTGTAGCCGCCGCCGTAAATGGCGCTGCTTACGGTAGCGCCCTGTTCCACATCAATGGTAATATTTCCCTCAACCTTGGTCAGTCCTTGGCAAGAAGCGCCATTGCCGCCGCCATAAATACTCTGAATCAGCGAATCCTCTTTCATGGTGATCTGAATATCGCCAGTAACCTTTCCATCCGCGCAACCGCCATATAAGCCATTGCCGGAAGAAGTGGAAGACAGCTGTGCGCCGTCCAGCACTACGGTAATATTGCCGGTTACATCCGCATCTTCACCGCCGCCAAAGATGCCAAAATAGCCGCTTTTATTGTTGACTGCACTCACAGAAACAGAAATATCGCCGGTAACAGCTCCCTGAAAACCGCCGCCGTATAAACCATTGCCGCCAAGCCGGGTGGAACCGGCGAGAGAAATGGTTATATCGCCCTCAACCGTAGCGCTTGCAGCCGCACCGCCGCCATGGACATTGCCAACCACACCGTTCCTGATATCAATCGTGACCGCATCCCCGGACGCAGGCCCGGTCACCTTGCCATACAGACCGCCGCCGCACATAAAACCGCAGTTGTTCATATTTGGGGCGTTAATCGTGATGGAAGTGCTTTCGCAATCCGTATCATAGCCGCCGCCAAAGATGCTTATGGAAGGAGCAGCAATTTCCTGGGTATAATCCTGACCATTGTAAGACCAAGAAATGGAAACATTGCCATTTTCCGGAGTAGGATCGGAAACCATTATCGGGATGCCGTTAGCACAAAACACCGCCGCATTGGTTTGTGCATAGGCCATACTGGTGTTGCCCTCTACATACAAATATTTATCCGCGATAAAATAAACAATT
>CAYOVS010000058.1:0-2167 GCA_964407445.1 uncultured Peptococcaceae bacterium | reverse complement strand
AAGCATCCGTACCTTCCGCGCCAATATCATAATCCGGCAGCGTGGGAGCAGTTTCCGCCAGCGCCCCGCCAGAGATGCAAAACAGCAGCATTGCTGCTAAAAAAATTGCAAACAAACTCTTTCTCACAATAATTCCTCCTTTTGTAAAAGCCAATTGCCGATTGCACCGCAATCTGATTTTGCAGGTATCCCTATTCGGTTCTTATCTCAATCCCGCCGGCTCTGCCGCCTGCCGGGAATTTTTTGCAGTTCATGGGGGACTGTCGTTTTCCAGTTTTTGCGCCTGCTTATCCAGACCGCAATCGCGCAGCATTTGCAGATAGTCGCTTTCGCTTTGGCGCATGGTCTTTTTGAGTGGGGCTGCAGCTTTAAACGCCACGCTTTGCTGCAGCTTAGTCATATTTTGTCCGTTATCCACAAGCTGACCACCCCGCTCCTTGACCACAAAGCAACCAAAGTCTTCCCGCAAATCCACCCTGCCGCCTGCTTGCAGCGCCAATAGCAAAACATCAAAAAAAGAATCCAGCAGCCGCTCTGTCTGCGCTGCGGTAGCCCCGATGGAACACGCTGTTTGCTCGATCAGTTCTCGGTAGATCATTGTCTTTACCCCGTCTGCAATTAGAATTTTGCGCACAAAAAAACAGGTTTCCCCTACGGCAAAACCTGCTGTTTGCAACTGGCTGGCATACCTTGATCGCGAATGCGAAAGGTGTAGCCCCTATAGCTTTGCGTGACTGCTTTTCAGCAGCTTTGCCAAAAATCAATATTTTGTTTTTAGGGACAGTTATCGTTCGTTACAAATATCATACAATGACAGGCGTAATAAAAGCGTAAGGTTACCGGCGAATTTTGACTTTCTATTTAAAAAATTTTTCCTACTTATTAAACAGTCTTTCTAAGGCAGCCAAGGTTGTTTCCGCCCAACTGTACTGGGACATATATTGGCCGCAAAAAGCAGCGGCGGCGGCGCTATCCCCTGACAAAAACTGGTAATAATCACAATCCACCAAATCCGCATTAAGGCTGCGACCCCGCTTATGTTCGCACAAAATGGCTTCCGCATCATATTCCCTGAGCGTTTTACGCAGATAGGCCGCAGCCTGACGGCAAAGCGTATGGCTGGCGTCGTTGCTGGGACGGTCCTCCCAAATCAGAGAGATTAGCTCGTCGCTGTTCACCACACCGCCCCGGCGATCCACCAGCACCGCCAGCAGCTCCTTGGCCTTAGCGCTGGAAAAACGCACCACCCGATCTTCCACAAAAACCTCAAACCGGCCAAAAGTGCGGATGTTTACCCGCTTTTTCTGCCGAGCGGAAAGCAGCCTGGCTCGCTGCAAGAGCGCTGCCGCTTCCTCCGGGGTCTCTGGGGGGAAAGTGACATAATCCGCCTGCACAGTCAGGCAATCCCACAAGCGCTGGCCGCTTTTGGTCAGATAGATCAGCACCGCCTGGGGTTGCTGCTGCCGCAAAAATTTCCCCAAAGCAATGGGATCTTCCCCGGGAAAGGTGCTTGCCAAATCCAGATCTACCAATGCAAACTCCACAGGATTATTTTGGATATGCGCCACGATAGAAGCCCTATCCTCCAACCCCTCTGCTACGATAAAAAAGGGATCCCGGGCGCAAAGCTCCGCCACAAAAGACAACCGCGCCGGCTGGCCAATTACAATGGTTTTCATACACAAAGCCTCCAAAAATTTTCACCTAAAACAGTATACCATAGCAATTACCAATAAGGAAGATATTTGTATAAAATAGGCTTTTTTGCAACAAATGAACAAATGAAAACTTTTTGCCAGAAACGGTATTTTGTGCTATACTAAATAACAACATTGTTACATAATACGGAGGACACTACAGAATGAACAAAAACGAACCCCAAACCTTAGAAGAAGCATTGGCGCCTACCGAGCATCGCAAGAAAAATTGGTCGGCTTTTGTAGAATCGGATGTGGCAAATTTCTTTCTTCAGCATGATCTAGAAAAAATGTCCATCGACGACGGCTGCGGCAACAAAGCTAAGCTAACCCGATCCAAAGATAATGAGATCAAGGTAGAATACACTTCTTCCACCATCTTATAAGCAAAAGTTTCTACGCAAAAGAAAAAAGCTTCCATCCGCCCCGGGATGGGAGCTTTTTTAGCGGTTGCCGCAATTTTACAGTTG